>NZ_JBQZXE010000105.1:0-13447 GCF_053555855.1 Shigella sp. SIG3 | reverse complement strand
GGATTTGTTATATATAACTTTATAAATTCCTAAAATTACACAAAGTTAATAACTGCGAGCATGGTCATATTTTTATCAATAGCGCATTGCTATTTTCTCTGCACGCAATTAAATTAATTTCCGAACCTGGATGTTCGTTATAAAAACCATTAATAAATGACTGGATTGTTACTGCATTCGCAGGCAAAACCTGACATAACCAGAGAATACTGGTGAAGTCGGGTTTTTTTGTTTATAAAAAAGGTCCTTGCTATGAACATGCAAATCACCAAAATTCTCAACAATAATGTTGTGGTGGTTATTGATGATCAACAGCGGGAAAAAGTCGTCATGGGGCGCGGAATTGGCTTTCAAAAACGCGCTGGCGAAAGAATTAACTCAAGTGGAATAGAAAAAGAGTATGCCTTGAGCAGTCATGAACTGAACGGGCGATTAAGCGAACTCTTAAGTCATATTCCTCTTGAGGTGATGGCAACCTGTGATCGTCTTATCTCTTTAGCGCAGGAGCGCTTGGGAAAATTACAGGACAGTATTTATATCTCGCTAACTGACCATTGCCAGTTTGCGATTAAACGCTTTCAGCAAAACGTGTTGCTGCCCAACCCGTTGCTGTGGGATATCCAGCGGCTTTACCCGAAAGAGTTCCAGCTAGGGGAAGAAGCGTTAACCATTATTGATAAACGGTTGGGCGTGCAGTTACCGAAAGATGAAGTGGGCTTTATTGCCATGCATCTGGTCAGTGCCCAAATGAGCGGAAATATGGAGGATGTTGCAGGTGTCACGCAGTTAATGCGCGAAATGCTGCAATTAATAAAATTTCAGTTCAGCCTTAATTACCAGGAAGAAAGCTTGAGTTATCAGCGACTGGTTACACATCTGAAGTTTTTATCCTGGCGTATTCTTGAACATGCTTCAATTAACGATAGTGATGAATCATTACAACAAGCAGTAAAACAAAATTACCCGCAAGCATGGCAATGTGCGGAACGGATCGCCATTTTTATTGGTTTGCAGTATCAACGTAAAATTTCACCCGCAGAGATTATGTTTTTAGCCATAAATATAGAGCGCGTGCGCAAAGAACACTGAAATATTATTACTGAGTAAAGGATTGTTACCGCACTAAGCGGGCAAAACCTGAAAAAAATTGCTTGATTCACGTCAGGCCGTTTTTTTCAGGTTTTTTTTTGGAGTTTTGCCGCAAAGCGGTAGAGGGCAAGTTATGACGGAGTTAGCCAGAAAAATAGTCGCAGGAGTCGGGGGCGCAGATAACATTGTGAGTCTGATGCATTGTGCAACGCGATTACGTTTTAAGTTAAAGGATGAAAGCAAAGCGCAAGCTGAGGTACTGAAAAAGACCCCCGGTATTATTATGGTGGTGGAAAGCGGTGGTCAGTTTCAGGTGGTCATAGGTAACCATGTGGCCGATGTCTTCCTGGCGGTTAACAGCGTGGCAGGCCTTGGCGAAAAAGCGCAACAGGCACCGGAAAATGATGAGAAAGGTAATCTGCTAAACCGCTTTGTTTATGTTATTTCAGGTATTTTTACGCCTCTGATCGGTCTGATGGCGGCAACCGGGATCCTGAAAGGTATGCTGGCTCTGGCGCTCACTTTTCAGTGGACGACCGAACAAAGTGGTACTTATTTAATTTTATTCAGCGCCAGTGATGCCTTGTTTGGGTTCTTCCCGATAATCCTGGGATACACCGCGGGCAAACGCTTCGGCGGTAATCCATTTACTGCCATGGTGATTGGTGGAGCGTTAGTGCATCCATTAATTCTGACTGCCTTCGAGAACGGGCAAAAAGCGGATGCGCCGGGGCTGGATTTCCTGGGTATTCCGGTCACATTGTTGAATTACTCGTCATCGGTTATTCCCATTATTTTTTCTGCCTGGTTGTGCAGCATTCTGGAACGCCGACTTAATGCGTGGTTACCGTCGGCAATCAAAAATTTCTTCACACCATTGCTATGTCTGATGGTTATCACACCCGTCACCTTTCTGCTGGTGGGGCCGCTATCAACCTGGATAAGCGAAATGATTGCCGCCGGTTATCTCTGGCTTTATCAGGCGGTTCCTGCATTTGCGGGCGCGGTAATGGGCGGCTTCTGGCAAATCTTCGTCATGTTCGGACTGCACTGGGGCCTGGTGCCGCTGTGTATCAATAACTTCACCGTGCTGGGCTACGACACCATGATCCCGCTGTTAATGCCCGCCATTATGGCGCAGGTCGGGGCGGCGCTCGGCGTCTTCCTCTGCGAACGCGATGCGCAGAAAAAAGTGGTGGCGGGATCAGCGGCGTTGACGGGTCTGTTTGGTATCACCGAACCAGCGGTATATGGCGTCAACCTGCCGCGTAAGTACCCCTTTGTTATCGCCTGTATCAGTGGAGCATTGGGGGCCACCATCATTGGCTACGCGCAAACGAAAGTTTACTCCTTTGGTTTGCCAAGTATTTTCACCTTCATGCAGACCATCCCGTCAACGGGGATTGATTTCACCGTCTGGGCCAGCGTTATTGGCGGTGTCATTGCCATAGGTTGCGCATTTGTTGGTACGTTGATGCTTCATTTCATCACCAGTAAACGTCAGCCAGCGCAGGGTGCCCCGCAAGAGAAAACACCAGAGGTTATTACACCACCTGAGCAGGGCGGTATCTGTTCACCGATGACGGGAGAGATTGTGCCGCTCATTCACGTCGCTGATACCACGTTTGCCAGTGGCCTGCTGGGTAAAGGTATCGCCATTCTGCCCTCGGTTGGTGAAGTGCGTTCTCCGGTTGCGGGTCGAATTGCTTCGTTGTTCGCCACATTACACGCCATTGGCATTGAGTCAGATGATGGTGTGGAGATCCTGATTCATGTCGGTATCGACACCGTAAAACTGGACGGCAAATTCTTTTCCGCTCACGTCAACGTGGGTGACAAGGTCAATACAGGCGATCGGCTGATTTCTTTTGATATCCCTGCTATTCGCGAGGCCGGATTTGATCTGACGACGCCGGTATTAATCAGTAATAGCGATGATTTTACAGACGTATTACCCCACGGCACGGCGCAGATAAGCGCAGGTGAACCGCTGTTATCCATCATTCGCTAACGATAAAAGGAGTTAATTACGAAAGCATTTCCAGAAACATTTCTTTGGGGTGGCGCAACAGCTGCCAATCAGGTGGAAGGTGCCTGGCTGGAAGATGGCAAAGGGATCACGACCTCAGATTTACAGCCTCATGGCGTAATGGGAAAAATGGAACCGCGCATCCTGGGGAAAGAGAATATCAAAGATGTCGCCATCGATTTTTATCACCGTTACCCGGAAGATATCGCGTTATTTGCCGAGATGGGCTTCACCTGTCTGCGTATTTCCATTGCCTGGGCGCGAATTTTCCCTCAGGGCGACGAAGCCGAACCGAATGAAGCGGGGTTAGCGTTTTACGATCGGCTGTTTGATGAAATGGCGCAGGCGGGGATCAAGCCGCTGGTAACGTTATCCCATTACGAAATGCTATATGGGCTGGTGAAAAACTACGGCGGTTGGGCTAATCGGGCGGTCATCGATCACTTCGAGCATTACGCCCGCACGGTCTTTACCCGCTACCAACATAAAGTAGCGTTATGGCTGACGTTTAATGAAATCAATATGTCGTTACACGCGCCATTCACGGGCGTGGGGCTGGCAGAAGAGAGTGGCGAGGCGGAAGTTTATCAGGCGATCCATCATCAACTGGTTGCCAGTGCGCGGGCAGTTAAAGCCTATCATAGCCTGATCCCCGAAGCGAAAATCGGCAATATGCTTCTCGGTGGGCTGGTTTACCCCCTCACCTGCCAGCCACAGGATATGTTGCAGGCCATGGAAGAGAACCGGCGCTGGATGTTCTTTGGTGATGTTCAGGCGCGTGGCCAGTATCCCGGCTATATGCAGCGTTTCTTCCGCGACCACAATATCACCATTGAGATGACTGAAAGTGACGCAGAAGATTTAAAACATACTGTAGATTTCATCTCTTTTAGTTATTACATGACTGGTTGTGTTTCCCACGACGAAAGCATTAATAAAAATGCGCAGGGCAACATACTGAATATGATCCCCAATCCGCATCTGAAAAGTTCAGAGAGGGGGTGGCAAATTGATCCGGTTGGATTACGGGTTCTGTTAAATACGCTTTGGGATCGTTATCAAAAACCGTTATTTATTGTCGAGAATGGATTAGGCGTAAAAGACAGCGTTGAAGCGGATGGTTCGATACAGGACGATTATCGAATTGCCTATTTAAACGATCACCTGGTACAGGTAAATGAAGCGATTGCCGATGGTGTGGATATTATGGGGTACACCAGTTGGGGGCCAATTGATTTAGTCAGTGCATCTCATTCACAAATGTCTAAGCGCTACGGCTTTATTTATGTGGATCGTGATGATAATGGCGAAGGAAGCCTCACAAGAACGCGTAAGAAAAGCTTCGGATGGTATGCAGAAGTGATCAAAACGCGGGGGCTGTCATTAAAAAAATAACCAATAAAGCACCTTAATTATCGTCGCATTCAGAACAGTCTGGATGCGATACGTTAATTCTTTCTTTGCACCATAAAGGGATATTATGTTTAGACGAAATCTTATTACCTCTGCCATCTTATTAATGGCACCGTTAGCCTTTTCTGCACAATCATTGGCTGAATCATTAACGGTGGAACAACGCCTTGAGTTATTAGAAAAAGCGTTAAGAGAAACGCAAAGCGAACTCAAAAAGTATAAAGATGAAGAGAAGAAAAAATATACGCCAGCGACGGTGAATCGTAGCGTAAGTACGAATGATCAAGGGTATGCCGCCAATCCGTTCCCGACCAGTAGTGCCGCAAAACCTGATGCTGTACTGGTCAAAAATGAAGAGAAAAATGCCAGTGAGACAGGCTCGATTTATTCTTCCATGACTCTGAAAGATTTCAGTAAGTTTGTGAAAGATGAAATTGGCTTTAGTTACAACGGCTATTACCGTTCTGGTTGGGGGACCGCCTCTCATGGTTCACCTAAATCATGGGCGATTGGTTCTCTGGGCCGCTTTGGTAACGAATACTCCGGCTGGTTTGATTTGCAGTTAAAACAACGTGTCTACAACGAAAACGGCAAACGGGTTGATGCCGTTGTGATGATGGATGGTAACGTTGGTCAGCAGTACTCTACCGGCTGGTTTGGCGATAACGCCGGTGGCGAGAACTTTATGCAGTTCTCCGATATGTACGTTACCACCAAAGGTTTCCTGCCCTTTGCGCCAGAGGCTGATTTCTGGGTGGGTAAACACGGTGCGCCGAAAATTGAAATCCAGATGCTGGACTGGAAAACGCAGCGTACTGATGCCGCAGCGGGTGTAGGTCTGGAAAACTGGAAAGTCGGTCCGGGTAAAATTGATATCGCGCTGGTTCGCGAAGATGTCGATGATTACGATCGCAGCCTGCAAAACAAACAGCAGATTAATACCCATACTATTGATTTACGCTATAAAGATATCCCGTTATGGGATAAAGCGACCTTAATGGTGAGTGGTCGTTATGTCACGGCAAACGAAAGCGCATCGGAAAAAGATAATCAGGATAATAACGGGTATTATGACTGGAAAGATACCTGGATGTTCGGCACATCTTTAACGCAGAAATTTGATAAAGGTGGCTTCAACGAATTCTCCTTCCTGGTTGCGAATAACTCTATCGCCAGGAACTTTGGCCGTTATGCTGGCGCAAGTCCATTTACCACCTTTAATGGTCGTTATTATGGTGATCACACCGGCGGAACAGCAGTTCGTCTGACCTCGCAGGGCGAAGCCTATATCGGCGATCATTTTATTGTGGCTAACGCGATTGTTTACTCCTTCGGTAACGATATTTATAGCTACGAAACAGGCGCACACTCTGATTTCGAATCTATTCGTGCGGTTGTTCGCCCGGCCTATATTTGGGACCAATATAACCAGACAGGTGTTGAACTGGGCTATTTCACCCAGCAAAACAAAGATGCGAATAGTAATAAATTTAATGAGTCTGGTTATAAAACCACGCTCTTCCATACCTTTAAAGTCAATACCAGTATGTTGACCTCGCGTCTGGAAATTCGTTTCTACGCCACGTATATCAAAGCCCTGGAAAACGAACTGGATGGCTTCACCTTCGAAGACAATAAAGACGACCAGTTTGCTGTCGGTGCCCAGGCTGAAATCTGGTGGTAATGGAACTTAATGAAAGGAATATTACGATGAATATAAAAATTGCTGCTTTAACGCTGGCTATTGCCAGCGGTATTTCTGCTCAGTGGGCCATAGCAGCGGATATGCCAGCCAGCCCGGCACCCACTATCCCGGTGAAACAGTATGTGACTCAGGTCAATGCCGATAACAGCGTGACCTTTCGCTACTTTGCCCCTGGGGCAAAAAATGTCTCTGTAGTGGTGGGTGTTCCGGTTCCGGACAATATTCACCCGATGACCAAAGACGAAGCAGGAGTCTGGTCGTGGCGCACACCTATCCTGAAAGGCAACCTGTACGAGTATTTTTTCAATGTTGATGGTGTACGCAGCATTGATACAGGCACCGCAATGACTAAGCCTCAGCGCCAGGTTAACTCCAGTATGATTCTGGTGCTAGGCAGTTATCTGGATACGCGTTCTGTTGCGCATGGTGATTTGATCGCCATAACTTACCACTCCAACGCATTGCAATCTGAACGTCAGATGTATGTCTGGACCCCGCCAGGATACACCGGCATGGGCGAGCCTTTGCCAGTGCTCTATTTCTATCACGGTTTTGGTGATACTGGACGTTCCGCTATCGATCAGGGGCGTATCCCGCAAATCATGGATAACCTGCTGGCTGAAGGGAAAATTAAACCGATGCTGGTGGTGATCCCGGATACCGAAACCGATGCGAAGGGCATTATTCCCGAAGATTTCGTGCCTCAGGAAAGACGTAAAGTCTTTTATCTGCTGAATGCTAAAGCGGCAGATCGCGAACTGATGAACGATATTATCCCGCTGATTAGCAAGCGTTTTAGTGTCCGTAAAGATGCCGATGGTCGCGCGCTGGCAGGGCTTTCACAAGGCGGGTACCAGGCGCTGGTTTCCGGAATGAATCATCTGGAAAGCTTTGGCTGGCTGGCCACATTCAGTGGTGTTACCACGACAACCGTACCGGATGAAGGTGTCGCGGCCCGGCTGAACGATCCGGCAGCTATTAACCAGCAACTACGTAATTTTACTGTGGTCGTTGGTGATAAAGATGTCGTAACCGGCAAGGATATCGCCGGGCTGAAAACTGAGCTTGAGCAGAAAAAAATTAAGTTTGATTACCAGGAATATCCCGGCCTGAACCATGAAATGGATGTCTGGCGGCCTGCCTATGCAGCCTTCGTACAGAAATTTAAAATAAGGCATTAAGATGAAATTAATCATTACCGAAGATTACCAGGAAATGAGCCGTGTCGCGGCACACCATCTGCTTGGTTATATGTCGAAGACGCGTCGTGTTAACCTGGCAATTACCGCCGGTAGCACGCCCAAAGGCATGTATGAATACCTCACCACCCTGGTTAAAGGTAAGCCTTGGTACGATAACTGCTATTTCTATAATTTCGATGAAATTCCCTTTCGCGGCAAAGAGGGAGAAGGCGTAACGATTACCAATCTGCGTAATCTGTTTTTCACCCCTGCGGGGATCAAAGAAGAGAATATCCAGAAGCTCACTATTGATAACTACCGCGAGCATGATCAGAAACTGGCGCGTGAAGGCGGCCTGGATTTGGTGGTGCTGGGATTAGGTGCAGATGGTCATTTTTGTGGCAATTTGCCGAATACGACCCATTTCCATGAGCAAACCGTGGAGTTCCCGATCCTGGGAGAGATGGTTGATATTGTGGCGCATGGTGAGTTGGGCGGCGACTTTTCGTTAGTGCCTGACAGCTACGTGACGATGGGGCCGAAAAGCATCATGGCGGCGAAAAACTTGCTGATAATTGTCAGTGGCGCAGGTAAAGCGCAGGCACTGAAAAATATGCTGCAAGGTCCGGTTACCGAAGATGTTCCTGCTTCCGTGTTGCAGCTGCATCCTTCGCTGATGGTAATCGCTGATAAAGCCGCTGCCGCAGAATTAGCGTTCGGTTAAGCTGAAGAAATAAGGCCGGATGTATGAATTACGCTCCGGCCTGTTCTCATTATTTAAATAACTACGAAAAATCACCCCACAGTCTCAGCTTGCCGCAGTGGAGACAGCGGAAGAGATAACCCTGACAATCACCACCCTTTTGCAGGCATTTAGCTAGATCAGAATTTCTAATACCGAAATTCTCACAATCTTCTTCAAGGTTGGCAAATTCATCGAGGCGATCTTTTATATCATTCCAGCCCACATAGCCGATAAAAGCACAGAAATCGCCACAATGCGCAAGCCAGAATTCCTGTTGCCATCCATGATAACCTGGCGTGCGTTCAACCAACTCTTTCAGCATTTCATCAGGATATGTGTTCTTAATACCGGCAAATTCGTCCTCTTCATCATACTCAAATTCAACACCTTCTATGCTGGCATCATCCTGAAAACTACCTGCAAACTTTTCAGCAGCAGAACCGTCCGCAATACACAACGGACAGAGATGTTCAACTTCATCAACGCAATAAAAGGGACCCGAGTAATAAACTGACGTCTGTTGTTCACAGCAATCGCACTCTACGGTTTTATCCTGTTCAAATGCGCCTGTTTCCAGTGGCTTGGGATGATATTTGAATTGGGGTAACGGCCTGATATTTTGAGTCATAGTAACATCCTGTCTGCTTTTGAGTAGCCCAAAGATAAAGTATCCCGCTTAACTTAAAGAGTCTGTTTCAGGACATGAAATATCCAATCCGGGCAGACGGGTAATGATTCTGCTCATCACCACACCTGCCAGCAATGCAGGAATGATGCGGACAACGAGACTGTCACCAGAAAGAATGTTTTCAAACAACTCCGAGGAAGCCATGCCCTTAATATGTACAATAACTGCACAATAGATCTCGGTGATAACGACGCCACCTATGCCACCAGCCAGACAACGATAATTTTTCTGTGACCCGATCTTTTCCGGCAGACAGGCGACCATCACGCCGGTTAACAATGCAGGAATAGCTCCCGTAGTAATCGACAATAAGAGAAACAATGGAAGTACCTGTATTATTACCAAAAGAACCAGCGGTTCTTTTGCGAAGAATATGTAGAGGACAAGAAACAGAACACCAATTAACGGTCCTAAAACCGCAAAATAAAGTCCGTGATGTATTACCCGACGTGAAACAGACATATCAAACTCCCTTTACTTACCTTTGAGCGCCAATTTAAGCGGGGTAAGTGAAGGGAGTGTGAAGAACTATGCCGTAATATCCCAACCACGCGCTTTCCACAGTTCCGGTAACTGCGAAAGATGGGTAAAGGTGGTGACTTTCGGGTGAACGATCGGCTTATTGTGCGGGTCGGCGCAGAAGTAGAACACTTCCATACCTGCGTCGATACCAGATTGCGCACCGGCAACTGAGTCATCAACCAGAATGCAGTTTTCTACATTTACATTCATCGCTTTTGCCGCATGGAACATTAACGCCGGGTCTGGCTTCCAGCGCTGAATATCGTAGCCGCTGAACAGTTTATCCGGGAAGTAGTGCAACATATTCAGCTTGCCCATAGAATGCTGCATTTTGTTATTTGGGCCGTTAGATACCACACACATTGGCGCAGTGATCGCTGACAGGAGCGCTCCAGCCCCTTCGATGGCTTCCAGTTCTGAATCGAACAGCCGAGCGACTTCTGCACGGTAAACGTGTTCAGCTTCTGTTTTCGCTAACGTAACACCATGTTCAAGGGAAACAATATCGATAATTTCGTACAGTTTTACACCTTTGAAACGTTTGAATACCTCTTCAGGATCGAGCGTAATACCAAATTCCTGAAACATCGTTACATATGCGCGGGAGCAAATGACTTCACTGTCGACCAGCGTACCGTCGCAGTCGAAAAATACCGCTTCTATCCGGGACATGCCTTTCCTTTTTAATCAGTTTAACGTTTTCGTAGAGCCGATTTGCGCAACGCAATCGTTGCCGTATAAGTAAATCCAATAAAAAAGTCTCTCACAAACGCGCCTATTGTCGCATTTTGGTATACGATAGCGACGGATTTTCCCTCCTTGTTCGGAAATAGATAATGAGTCATCAACATACCACCCAGACTTCTGGTCAGAGGATGCTGGAACGCGTTTTTAAACTGCGCGAACATGGTACTACGGCACGAACTGAAGTGATTGCCGGGTTCACCACCTTCCTGACGATGGTCTACATCGTATTTGTTAACCCACAAATTCTGGGCGTTGCTGGCATGGACACCAGTGCCGTCTTCGTAACAACCTGTCTGATTGCTGCTTTCGGTAGCATTATGATGGGATTGTTTGCAAACCTTCCGGTGGCGCTGGCTCCTGCGATGGGGCTTAACGCCTTTTTCGCTTTTGTGGTTGTCCAGGCAATGGGGCTGCCGTGGCAGATCGGTATGGGCGCAATCTTCTGGGGCGCTGTCGGACTGCTTCTTTTGACCATTTTCCGCGTTCGTTACTGGATGATTGCTAACATTCCGGTAAGTCTGCGTGTGGGTATTACCAGCGGTATCGGCCTGTTTATCGGCATGATGGGGCTGAAAAACGCAGGTGTGATTGTCGCTAACTCGGAAACGCTGGTGAGCATCGGTAATCTGACTTCTCACAGCGTACTTCTGGGTATCCTCGGCTTTTTCATCATTGCTATTCTGGCCTCGCGCAACATTCACGCAGCGGTGCTGGTTTCTATCGTGGTGACGACGCTGCTGGGCTGGATGCTGGGTGATGTGCACTACAATGGCATCGTTTCTGCGCCGCCGAGCGTAATGACAGTTGTGGGTCATGTAGATTTAGCCGGGTCGTTTAACCTCGGGCTGGCAGGGGTGATTTTCTCTTTCATGTTGGTCAACTTGTTTGACTCCTCCGGTACGCTGATTGGCGTGACCGATAAAGCAGGTCTGGCGGATGAGAAGGGGAAATTCCCGCGCATGAAGCAGGCGCTGTATGTCGACAGTATCTCTTCCGTGACCGGTTCGTTTATCGGTACTTCTTCCGTTACGGCTTATATTGAGTCCTCTTCCGGCGTATCGGTTGGCGGTCGTACCGGTCTGACGGCAGTGGTTGTTGGTCTGCTGTTCCTGCTGGTTATCTTTCTGTCGCCGCTGGCGGGAATGGTGCCAGGCTACGCTGCAGCTGGCGCGTTGATCTACGTTGGCGTGTTGATGACCTCAAGTCTTGCTCGCGTGAACTGGCAGGATCTTACTGAATCTGTTCCGGCGTTTATTACCGCCGTGATGATGCCGTTCAGCTTTTCGATTACCGAAGGTATTGCGCTGGGCTTTATCTCCTACTGCGTGATGAAGATTGGTACCGGGCGTCTGCGTGACCTTAGCCCGTGCGTAATCATCGTTGCGCTGCTGTTTATCCTGAAGATTGTATTTATCGACGCTCATTAAAATCGATAGCGCATTAAAAACCCGCCATGCATGATTACTGGCGGGTTTTTTATTTAGATCTTAACTCGCTGAATAAACTCACCAAATGCGGTCAATTGCCCGGTCAGGTGGTCCAGCGTACCCTGATCAATCACTTCTCCGGTTTGCGGATCAACTTTGTTCTGAATCACGCCGCCCATAAATTCCGGCTTGTTCATCACCATTGCATCGAGGAAAACCAGAATCTGGCGCAGGTGATACTGACAGCGCGCGCCGCCAATCACGCCCATTGAGCTGGTCTGAATCAACACCGGTTTACCGGCCAGCGGTTGATCCGGCAGGCGGGAAAGCCAGTCGATGGCATTTTTCAGCCCACCCGGTACCGAGTAGTTATATTCCGGCGTGACGATCACCACACCGTCAGCCTGACGGATCTGTTCCGCCAGAGCTTCAACCGTTGCTGGAAAACCTTCTTCCTGCTGTACGTCAGCGTCATACAGGGGAATGTCGGCAATGGAAGGTAACGCATTGACTTCCATGCTCGCCGGAGCAATTTTCGGCAGGGTACGTGCAACCATGCCATTAAATGAGCCTTTGCGCAGGCTCCCCAGTAACGTAACCACCTGCAATTTTTCAGACATAATGACTCCTGTGGTTGTCTATCAATTTGGCGAAAAAGACTTCACGGTAGAGAGCTGGGCAAAACGCATCATCCGGCTGGTAGGATTGTTGGCGCGGCTGTGAATATCCGGCAGGCTTTTCCAGCTGTGTTTGCCATCTAACTCCCAGACACTGAGCTTTTCAATCGCGGGCGTGACCGCCACGGACCACACCAGCACGTCCTCCGCGTCGCATAACGCTTCTACATGATTTACATGAGCACATTTCAGGCGTCCGGCAATGGGCAGCAGCTGCAGATCGCGCGGATCGTCATTCAAAACATCACCGGTTAGTTTTAGCACGCTTCGGCGCAGCGTAATGAGCTGCGCCCGCGCTTCGTTAGGATCGTTTTGTTTACTGATCCATAGCGATTCATTGCTGGAAAAGGTGTGGTTATCGGGCGCGTGTGGGCTATGAAACCCGCGCGTCGCACGCTGTAGTTCCATATCGAGGCCACATTCACCTTCGGTTGTTAACGCCACGCCAACCATATTCCCGGCATAGGAAATAGAAAACGAAGGCAAATTTTTATCACTGAAAACCGGTTTACCTTTCGGCAGGGTGACGATTTCCGGCAATTCGCCAATGCCATACAGCATGAACATCAGTTCTGCGAGTAAACCTCTGGACGCCAGAAAACGGCTTTGACGATGAGGGGGAATGTTTCGGGCTTCTTGATGACACTGGGAGGGGAGACGAACAGAAATCAGATGTCCTTCCGTTAAAATCCCTCGGGCAAAGTGAGTCGCCATTTTTCGCTCCATGCTTAATGGTCCATTATGAATACAAGAGTAATCATTTACTGGAATGATGGACAGACTAAAGCGGCTAAAAGTTCGATTCAGACAAGCTTATTACAACTTTTTTACATTTTATTGTGAAATTGGGTCGCGTTTCATACGATTCGGTTATGCCATCGACGCGTAAAGGTTTTTAATGGTTTCCCGTAACCAGACGATCTTCGGATTATGGCTGTTCCGTTTATGCCACAGCAGGGTAAAAGGAACTTCCAGCTTTTTTTGCTGGCTTTCGTCAAACGGGAGAGGAAGAGCAACCAACGGCAGTTGATGGAGTTGATTGTAGTACTGACAGTAGCGCGGCGCGGTCGCCAGTAGCAGATTGTCGGGTTGCGCTGCCATAAACAGTGACTGCTCGAATTCCGGCAGGCTCATAGCAATCGTGCGTTCGCGCCCCAGCTCCTGTAACACATTGTCCAGCGCCCTGAGGTAGCCTGAGTTTAACGGACACTCCTTCCTGAAATA
>NZ_JBQZXE010000104.1:0-13553 GCF_053555855.1 Shigella sp. SIG3 | reverse complement strand
ACACAATGAAACCAAATATTACGTGGGGACTCCAAAAAATACAGGCGCACGGGATCGCCGATAACACAATTTACGCGACTGAAGGAACACAAATTATCTTCACCGTTACCTCTCCCTGGATTCCTGTTTTTAAGGTGAATGATGATGTAAAGATTGCCCTCACTCTGACCCGCCACGAAGAAGCATGGTGGATTATCAATCAGTCTACCGAATATTGCTGTACGGTAAACGACCAGATTGTGGAACCTCATCACCGTATGCGTCTGAATGAAGGCGACCTGATAGAATGGGGGTTATCTTCATAGTGCCTTGTACATGGCAATCCATCATCTCCGGACCTGAGCACAGTAAAAACGATATCGCAGACTGCCATCACGTCGGAAGCAATAACCGAATATCTGGATCTGGATTGGTTCAGGCAGCAGCATCTGACATCACAAAATCCATTCGATATCATTCCTGTTCATGGAGCCTCCTCCACCGGAGAAGGTGCGGAAAAAGGAAATGCCCTGACCCGACTTTATCAGGAATACCGCGAGGCGTTGTTATCTCCCGAACAAGATCTTAATCGCCATGCTGATCCTTTTCCTTTTAACGAAGAGCCCTCCTCGCAGGATCTGGATTCATTGCGTGACCTGGTCACCGAAGCCGAGACATTGCAGGATATGGTCACTGGTGGGTTAAGCATTGACGCTATTCTCAATGTACTGGATGCCACTGGCGAAGATGAAACTATCTGGCCTGTCGAAAAGACTCCCCCTGATATCCTGCATTTACTTTCCCCGGAATACGCCCCGGAAACAGCGCATAACACCGTACTGCCAGATCTGACACGGAAAGAGCATCGCATCATTGGCATTGACAACCATTACCGGATAAACCCGGCACAACATGGAGAGATATATCATGACAAACAATAACGAGCTACCGATTACCTTGTCGGCGCTGCTGCGGGATTATTCCGTGGTGGAGGGCATTCAGATGGCAGAGCAACAGGTCAGGATGCACCCAGCGCAGGCCTCCCGCCGCCACAGCCTGTTTCAGTTATTGTGCGTGGCAGGCGACTGGTCGCGGGCACTGCAACAGATCCAGCTATGCGCCCGGATGGACGCAAATTATACTCGCGAAGCGCAGGTATTTGGCGAGCTGATCCGCTGTGAGATATACCGCCACGCCTGCTTTCAGGGCGAACAGCGGCCCGGTGTTATTCTCCCGCCGCCCGCCTGGATGGAGGATCTGCTGACCACCCTCGCCTGTAACGCCCGTGGTGAAGCGCAGGAAGCTGATGCTCACCGCAGCCGCGCGCTTGAGGCCATAACAGACACTTCCGGGCAGTGGAATGGCGGCGCATTTGACTGGATTAGCGACAGCGACTCCCGTACCGGTCCGGTACTCGAACTGATCGCGGGCGGAGCATATATCTGGCTGCCGTTTTCACAAATCTGTTCGCTGAAATCGCCGCGGCCTGCGCATCTGATCGATTTGATCTGGAAACCCGTCAACGTCACCCTGAACAATGGCGATACACACAGTGCCTGGCTGTTTCCCCGCTACAGCGGCTCTGAAAAGGCTGCCGACTCCCTGCGTCTGTGCCGGGAAACGGTCTGGCAGGACGGTCCGGGAGAGACACTGGTACAGGCGCTGGGTCAGAGGGTGTGGCTCACCGGTCACGGCGATATCAGCCTGCTGGATTTGTCCACCTGTACCTTTAACACCGCTGAAGGAAGCGACGCGTGAGCGCTTCCCGCCAGCGTCCAGGCAATCACCTGCTGCCCACGCTGTTTGACCGCCTGTGTGACGACGCCCCAAACCAGAAACGCGACCACGGTATCAGCGTCAGCCCGGTTCAGATTAAGGAGATCATCCGCCGGGATTTGTCATTTCTGCTCAACACCGTCAGCCATGAAGATGATATTGATGCTGCACGTTATCCGTACGCGGCAGCGTCCGTACTTAACTACGGCCTGCCGCCACTGGCGGGCAGCTTTCTGTATGAGCACAAGTGGGACGATATCCGCAGGGCCATTTTGCGAACCATCACCCGGTTTGAACCCCGGCTGAAAGCGTCCACCCTGCAAATCATCCCACTTCAGGATGAGCGCCGCCAGAGTGGCCATAACACATTACAGTTTGAAATTCGCGGCGAGATCCTCACGCAGCCGTATCCGACTGCATTCCGGGTACGTAGCGCGCTGGATATGGAGCAGAGTCGCATTACGTTTTTTTAATTCAGAGAGAGACCGATGGATCCACGGCTACTGGGATACTACAACCGCGAACTGAGCTATCTGCGGGAAACGGGAGCCGAATTTGCCGCCCGTCATCCCAAAGTCGCCGCCCGGCTGGGCATGCAGGGAACGGATATTGCCGATCCGTATGTAGAGCGAATGGTCGAGGCCTTCAGCTTCCTGACCGCCCGCACGCAGCTAAAAATTGACGCTGAATTCCCCCGTTTCACCCAGCGCCCGCTGGAAGTGGTCAGCCCCAATTACGTCACACCCACGCCCTCAATGAGCGTGGCGCAGTTGCATCCCGATACGGAAGAAGGCGATCTGGCGAAAGGATTTACCGTCCCGCGCGACACAGCCTTTTTCTCCGCCATTCCGGAAGGCGAAAGCACTGCCTGCCAGTTTCGCAGCAGCCAGGATGTAACGCTGTGGCCGCTCGCCATCGAAGAGGCGCGACTGACCGCCGCGCCACCGGATATGCCTGCCCTGCACCGCTACCTGCCGGCCAACATTCACGTCGCCGGGGCGCTGCGTATTACCCTGCGCACCTTTGGTGAACTAACGTTCAGTCAGCTTGCCGGACTGGACAGGCTGCCGTTTTATCTCTGCGGCGAGGAGCGTACGGCCTCACACCTGTTAGAACTTCTACATACCAGCGCCATCGCGACCCTGGCTGGCATTCCGGGGCATTTTGACGGCGCGCTGGATGTGAATCTGCAACAGCCCGTTATGTACGAAGGCCTGGAGCCGGATCAGGGGCTGCTGCCGCTGGCGTGGAACGTGTTTCACGGTCATAACCTGCTGCATGAATATTTTGCCTGTCCGGAACGCTTCTATTTTTTCACCCCGACAGGCCTGTCTGCCGGATTACAGAAAATTGACGGTGGCGTGGCGGAGATTGTTATCCTGCTGAACCGCCTGCCGCCGGACTGGCTGATCCACCAGACAAATGCGGCACAGTTCAGCCTGTTCTGTACCCCGGTTATCAACCTGTTTCCCCGCGTCACCGCCCGGATCGATGTCACGCACAGCACGACGGAACAGCATCTGGTGGTGGACAGAACCCATCCGCTGGATTATGAGGTGTTCTCGGTCCAGGAAGTGGAAGGGCTGGAAACCGACACCACACGGAAGATGGCCTTTCGCCCGCTCTACCACACCCGCAATAATGATGAAGGCAATCACGGACGTTATTTTTCCCTGCGCCGGGAGCCCCGCCGCTTATCAGAAAACGCCCGCCGTTACGGCACCCGTACCCCCTATACGGGCTCGGAAGTGTTCCTGTCGCTGGTTGACCAGTATGAAGCGCCGTACCCGGAAAATCTGCGCCACATCACCATCACGGCCATGGTCACTAACCGCGATCTGCCCTGTCTTATTGCCCGCAATGGCCGGGACGATCTAACCGTGGATGCAGCCATCCCGGTGGCGGGCGTAGGGCTTATCCGCCCGCCACGCTCGCCGCAGCCCCCGCTGGCTGAACGTGAGATGGCATGGCGGTTGATCCGCCAGTTATCTTTTAATTATCTGCCGCTGGCCGATCTGGATCACCGTACCGGCGGCCAGGCGTTGCGAGATCTGCTGAACCTGTTTATTCCTGCTCATGACAGTCCGCAATCGCGCCAGGTGCGCAGCCTGATTGGTTGTAAAACGACCCCGGTCACCCGCCGTCTGCCCGGTTCCGGACTACTGGTCTATGGGCGTGGCGTCAGTTGTGAACTGACGGTGGATGAAGAAGGTTTTTCCGGCATCAGTCCGTATCTGTTCGGCCTGGTGCTGGAACACTATATCGCCCGCCATGTTTCCATTAATACCTTCTCGCAGATGACGCTGCACAGCATGCAGCGCGGCAAAATTATGACCTGGCCTGTCAGGGCGGGACAGCGGGGAAGCGTATGAGCAACGATTTCACTCAGGCGCAGGAACCCCCCTGGCATTACGGTTTTCTGAACCTGATGCGCCGCGTGGATGTGCAGTTGTGTACCGTTCCGGCGGGCAACACCTAGCAACCACGGATGGAAAAATTTCGCCTCGGACAAACGCCCGCGCTGACCTTTGCGCCACGAGAAATCGCCAGTGTGGGCTGGCAGGAAGGGCGCCTGCACATCAGTCTGTACAGCCTCGGGCTGTGGGGGCCGAACGGTCCACTGCCGCTGCACTACACCGAACTGGCGCGTAACCGGACTGAAAGCCGACGCGATCCGACGCTGACCCGTTTTTCTGATCTTTTTCATCACCGCTGGCTGACGCAGTTTTACCAGGCATGGCGCAGCGCCCAGTCCGCTGGGGGCGGTCTGGATAAACCGCAACATGACCGCTTTGCCTTTTATGTCGCCAGCCTCAGCGGGCAGGATTTGCGGGAGAGCGCTGACAGCCCGTTGCCAGATCACGCTCGTCTGGCGGCATCGGCCCATCTGGTGCGTGAGTCCCGCAATCCGGACGGTCTGGCCACCACGCTGGCGCACTATTTCGGTGTACCTTTCCGGATACAGGAGTATGTCCTGCACTGGATAGCCGTGGCGGACGATGAGATCACCCGGCTGGGGATGCCTGCCCCCTCTTCCGTTATTGGCAATAGTGCACTCATCGGCCAGGCCGTGCCGGACATGCAGTATAAGTTCCGGCTGGTTATCGGCCCGCTGACGCTGGAGGATTACCGACGTTTTCTGCCTGGCAGCAATAACCTGCCCGTCCTGACAGAACTGGTCCGCGCCTTTAGTGGTTATGAATACTGCTGGGAAATTGAGCTACAGCTAAAGCCCCACGCCGCCCCTCCGGCTGTTACCGGTGGTCCGTACCAACTGGGTTGGACTGCATGGGCGGGTAAAGCCATGCACGACAACCCGGTGACGGGCATGATTTTCGAACCAGAACACTACCTGGCGCACTGAGGATAATTAAATGGAAATATTCCTGTCTGACCCAATTTCGGCGGAATGCCCCTGCGGCCCGGATCTGGAGTACGATCCGGAATACCTGCTGCTGTTCACCCGCGCCGCACCGCGTGAAGAAGCGCAATATGGCGATTTTGTCAGTACGCCGGAAAACATTAACTGGGCGGAGCTTGAGCGGGACGCCCATCGTCTGCTGATGCGCAGCAAAGATATCCGCATTCTGGTTGTCCTGCTGCGCTGCCGTATCCAGCAGGCCGGTGCCAGGGGACTGTCGGAGGCGCTCACGCTGCTGGAAACGTTGTGCTCCACGTACCCGGACGCCATCCATCCTCAACTGCTCGCGACTGAAGATATCACCGCCGAAGATGCTGCGGTGGCACGCAGTAACGCGCTGGCGGCGTTGCTGGACCACGAAGGTGTAATGGCGGATATTCGTGGCATTACACTGTCAAATAATGCTGCCATGCGCCTTCAGGTGCGGGATGTGGAGCGTTCGCTATCTGCATTACGCCCGGCGGATGCGCTGGCACCAGAATCGGTACGCCAGCAACTGGCAGACCTGGAAGCGCGCGGCACACTGCCGCTGGATGCCTTTCGCCAGGCAGCAGAGACCACTGAGCGGCTGCAACGCCATGCGCGTGAAACGCTGAATGACCAGGCACCGGACTTCTCCCGTCTGACGCAACTGCTGGCCCTGTTACCGGGAGCAGTGCAGAGCACCACGCCGGAGATCCTGCCACAACCACAGGCTGAGCAGCCGGAAAACGCCACCATCGTTCATACTGAACAGATGCAGGCAGAGCAGATTGCGCTACCGGTGCATATCGCGGAGGAAATATCACCGATGACCGGCGCAGAACCCCGGCAGATCCGCGACCGAAACGACGCGCTGGAACGCCTGCGTGTCATCCGTCGCTGGTTTGAGCACAGCGAACCGAGCAGCCCGACCATTCCTTTGCTGCGCCAGGCAGAACGCCTGGTCGGAAAACGCGTCTCGGAGGTAATAAATGAAATTCCAGTAGAACTGCTGGAGAAATGGGATGCGCTGGAGTAACAGAAGTAGCCAGAATTTATAATGTCTGGCCATTTTTTAAATCATATCCGTTTTACTTCGGAGTGAAAAATTCTCACTTCACCAAAACGACGAAAGCCCGAATCATTACTGATTCGGGCTTTCTGAATATTGGCGGAACGGACGGGACTCGAACCCGCGACCCCCTGCGTGACAGGCAGGTATTCTAACCGACTGAACTACCGCTCCGCGTTGTGTTCCGTTGGGAACGAGGCGAATATTACGGATTGCCTCGACCTTCGTCAACGATTTTTCTCATCTTTTGAATCGTTTGCTGCAAAAATCGCCCAAGTCGCTATTTTTAGCGCCTTTTACATGTATTTATGCCCGCCAGAGGCAGCTTCCGCCTTTCTTCTGCACCAGATCGAGACGGGCTTCATGTGCTGCCAGCTCTTCATCTGTCGCAAAAACAACGCGTAACTTACTTGCCTGACGTACAATGCGCTGAATTGTTGCTTCACCTTGTTGCTGCTGTGTCTCTCCTTCCATCGCAAAAGCCATCGACGTTTGACCACCGGTCATCGCCAGATAAACTTCCGCAAGGATCTGGGCATCGAGTAATGCCCCGTGCAGCGTTCGTTTACTGTTATCTATTTCGTAGCGGGCACATAGCGCATCGAGGCTGTTGCGTTTACCGGGAAACATTTTCCTCGCCACCGCAAGGCTATCGGTGACCTTACAGAAGGTATTGGTCTTCGGAATATCGCGCTTAAGCAACGAAAACTCGTAGTCCATAAAGCCTATATCGAACGCTGCGTTATGGATCACCAACTCCGCGCCGCGGATATAGTCCATAAACTCATCGGCTACTTCGGCAAACGTGGGCTTATCGAGCAAAAATTCATCAGCAATACCATGTACGCCAAAGGCTTCCGGATCCACCAGCCGATCGGGTTTGAGATAAACATGGAAGTTATTGCCCGTCAGGCGACGGTTCACTACTTCAACAGCACCAATCTCAATGATCTTGTGGCCTTCATAGTGTGCACCAATCTGGTTCATACCGGTGGTTTCGGTATCGAGAACGATCTGGCGTGTAATTGCAGTGCTCATAGCGGTCATTTATGTCAGACTTGTCGTTTTACAGTTCGATTCAATTACAGGAAGTCTACCAGAGATGCTTAAACAGGTAGAAATTTTCACCGATGGTTCGTGTCTGGGTAATCCTGGACCTGGGGGTTACGGCGCTATTTTACGCTATCGCGGACGCGAGAAAACCTTTAGCGCAGGCTACACCCGCACCACCAACAACCGTATGGAGTTGATGGCCGCTATTGTCGCGCTGGAGGCGTTAAAAGAACATTGCGAAGTCATTTTGAGTACCGACAGCCAGTATGTCCGCCAGGGTATCACCCAGTGGATCCATAACTGGAAAAAACGTGGCTGGAAAACAGCAGACAAAAAACCAGTAAAAAATGTCGATCTCTGGCAACGTCTTGATGCTGCATTGGGGCAGCATCAAATCAAATGGGAATGGGTTAAAGGCCATGCCGGACACCCGGAAAACGAACGCTGTGATGAACTGGCTCGTGCCGCGGCGATGAATCCCACACTGGAAGATACGGGCTACCAAGTCGAAGTTTAAGCCTGTGGTTTACGACATTGCCGGGTGGCTCCAACCGCCTGGCGAATTCGTGGCTTGTTTTTACTCTGTTTCATCGGATTTAGCGTTAAAGGAATAGTCCGTTTCCGGGCAACAATAAGTTGTAAGCAACCAAGCGCAGGAATATGCGCATTCAATAGTTTTCCTCCGTGTTTGTTCCACGGGAGAACGTGGAAACGGCTGGCGTGCAGCACTTCAAAATTCAACAAAGAGAGCCAGTCCAGTTGCCGCATCAGAGTAAACATCCGGCTATTATAGGGCGAGGTTTTGCGCAATACCGGCACAAGTTTGCGTAATCCCATTAAACTGATGGGGTTGAAGCCACTAATCACCAGCCAGCCATCATCAATCAGTACCCGATCGGCTTCACGTAATAAACGATGCGGATCGGTGCACCACGGCAAGGTATGTGCCAGTAGACAAATATCAACGGATTTATCGGCAAAAGGAAGATGAAGTGGATCCGCCTGCACCTGGACGGGCATTCCTTGCGCAGAAACATTCACTTGATGAGAAACCGCGCACGCTTCGCAATTGATTTCTGCGCTTAAATTGCCAATCTTAAGCAGATGAAAACCATACATTTTAGTGAACCACGGGTTGAGCTGGCGCTCCAGCGCCTTGCGATAAAGCTCTCCCCAGGGCAAATCGCCCCAGCAATCAGGAGCCACGACAGTTTGAGGGACTCTTGCCGGTTTCATCACAACCTTCCGTTTTACACTGAGAGGTAATCTATGAATCTTAACAGTATTCCCGCCTTTGATGACAATTACATCTGGGTTTTGAATGATGAGGCAGGTCGCTGCCTGATTGTCGATCCCGGAGACGCAGAGCCAGTATTAAACGCCATTACCGCCAATAACTGGCAACCGGAGGCCATATTTCTAACCCACCATCACCACGATCACGTTGGCGGCGTAAAAGAACTGGTGGAAAAGTTTCCGCAAATTGTGGTGTATGGTCCACAAGAGACACAAGATAAGGGAACAACACAGGTAGTCAAAGATGGCGAAACTGCCTTCGTTTTAGGGCATGAATTTAGTGTAATTACCACACCGGGTCACACTTTAGGACATATCTGTTACTTCAGTAAACCTTATCTATTTTGCGGCGACACGCTGTTTTCTGGTGGGTGTGGTCGGTTGTTTGAAGGGACAGCTTTACAAATGTATCAATCACTTAAAAAGCTAAGTGCGTTACCTGACGATACATTGGTATGTTGTGCTCATGAATATACGTTATCAAATATGAAGTTTGCTTTGAGTATTTTTCCGCACGATTTGTCCATAAATGATTATTATCGTAAAGTTAAGGAGTTACGGGCAAAAAATCAAATAACACTACCCGTAATTCTGAAAAATGAGCGGCAAATTAATGTTTTTTTAAGAACGGAAGATATTGATTTAATTAATGTAATTAATGAAGAAACATTATTGCAACAACCTGAAGAGCGTTTTGCATGGTTAAGGTCAAAGAAAGATAGGTTCTGATAAAACTTTCTTGTCATCGGCTCCGTTCGCCGTTATGATCGGTCGTCTTTTAAGCAACTATTGACACACACATGAAGGCAAAAGCGATATTACTCGCCTCTGTCCTGCTCGTGGGTTGCCAGAGTACCGGCAACGTTCAACAGCACGCACAGAGCCTTTCTGCAGCTGGTCAAGGGGAAGCAGCAAAGTTTACAAGTCAGGCACGATGGATGGACGATGGGACGTCTATCGCGCCAGATGGTGACTTGTGGGCTTTCATTGGCGACGAGCTAAAGATGGGAATTCCGGAAAATGACCGGATTCGCGAACAGAAACAGAAATATTTACGCAATAAGAGCTATCTCCACGATGTAACTTTACGGGCAGAGCCGTATATGTACTGGATAGCAGGGCAAGTTAAAAAACGTAACATGCCTATGGAACTGGTACTACTACCCATAGTGGAGAGCGCTTTTGATCCTCACGCAACGTCTGGCGCCAATGCCGCAGGCATCTGGCAGATCATTCCGAGCACGGGGCGCAATTATGGTTTGAAACAGACCCGCAATTATGACGCGCGTCGCGATGTTGTTGCTTCAACAACTGCCGCGCTGAATATGATGCAGCGTCTGAACAAAATGTTTGACGGCGACTGGCTTCTGACCGTAGCGGCTTATAACAGCGGCGAAGGTCGGGTCATGAAGGCAATTAAAACGAACAAAGCGCGTGGGAAATCCACGGACTTCTGGTCGTTACCGTTGCCGCAGGAAACGAAGCAGTACGTGCCTAAAATGCTGGCATTGAGTGATATTCTCAAAAACAGCAAGCGTTATGGCGTACGTCTGCCAACGACCGATGAAAGCCGTGCTCTGGCGCGTGTGCACCTGAGTAGCCCGGTTGAAATGGCGAAGGTTGCAGATATGGCGGGGATTTCCGTCAGCAAGCTGAAGACATTCAACGCTGGCGTGAAAGGCTCCACGCTGGGCGCAAGTGGGCCGCAGTACGTGATGGTGCCAAAGAAGCATGCAGATCAACTGCGTGAATCTCTCGCTTCAGGCGAAATTGCTGCTGTACAGTCGACGCTGGTTGCCGACAATACGCCGCTTAACAGCCGTGTTTACACCGTACGCTCTGGCGACACGCTTTCAAGCATCGCTTCACGTCTCGGCGTAAGCACCAAAGATTTGCAGCAGTGGAACAAACTGCGCGGATCTAAGCTGAAGCCAGGCCAAAGTTTGACGATTGGTGCAGGCAGTAGCGCACAGCGACTGGCAAACAACAGCGATAGCATTACGTATCGTGTGCGCAAAGGCGATTCGCTTTCAAGCATTGCTAAACGCCACGGCGTGAACATCAAAGATGTGATGCGCTGGAACAGCGACACTGCGAATCTGCAACCAGGCGACAAGCTGACGTTGTTTGTGAAAAACAACAACATGCCAGATTCCTGACAAACCAGATAATAAAAAGGTACCGATTCCCCCGGTGCCTTTTTTATTTATGCCGCTTTATGTGCTTCTACCATGATGATATCACTGGTGAAAGAGCCGTCATTCTGCAAGGCAAAATACGTTCTCACCTCTGTCGATGCGCTCTGTTGGTAAATGCGAATAGCGTCTACTAACGCTTCTGGCGTACGCATTCTCGCGACCCATGAACAAAATTCCAGCGGTAACTTATCTGTAATTAAATTATCAACTATCAGATTGGCTTCATTGATTAACCTCAACCACTCACCGCTGGCGTAGTTTCGTACGTGAGAGGTATCGCGTAATGCTTCTACCGTCTGTAACCAGATGTCGCGCACTGGATGACCCGGAGACATTACGTCCATCACAATCATCCTACCGCCAGGTTTCAATATCCGGTTCACTTCACGCAGTGCTGCACCAACATCATGCCAGTGATGGGCAGAATAACGGCTGATAACAATATCAAATGCGTTATCGGCAAATGGCAGACTTTCAGCATATCCCTGGCGGGTGGTGATATTTTTCAGTTGCCGGGCTTCGGCAGCTTGTGCCACGACATCCAGCATTTGGGCAGATAAGTCATACGCCACCACCGCGCTCACGTTTTGCGCAGCAACAAAGCTGGCATGCCCTGCTCCGCAGCCCATATCAAGTACACTTGCACCAGGATAATCAGCCAGACGCAC
This sequence comes from Shigella sp. SIG3, assembly GCF_053555855.1. Taxonomy (NCBI): domain Bacteria; kingdom Pseudomonadati; phylum Pseudomonadota; class Gammaproteobacteria; order Enterobacterales; family Enterobacteriaceae; genus Shigella; species Shigella sp. SIG3. The sequence continues at coordinate 2,129 of NZ_JBQZXE010000104.1, read as the reverse complement.
CGCCAGGCGCTGTAAATCTCGTCCGGATGCATGTACGGTACTGGTCAGATATTCGCAGGCTTGAGAGCTAAACTGCTTTTCTACGTGGTCATGGTGGGATTGTGTTGTCATTGCGCTGTCCTTTTGTTGTTTGAGTATAAAAGGACAGCGCCAAACGTTGGTCTGCCCTGTGGCAGACCTGACATACCTTATTTATCAGGCTTGCCGGGACTGAATTCAACGAGTAGCGGATTGTGATCGGAAGCGCGCGTAACCAATACAGAAGCTTCGCTGACGTTCAGACCACGGTAGAAAACAAAATCGAGCGGGCGGCCAAACGCCCGACGGCGCTGATCATCGGTAAAACGCACCTGGCGCAGCGACATTTCCCGCGCAAAGCGATATAACGCGTTCATCCTTCTACGGCTCCAGGCATTGAAATCTCCCGCCATAATGACCGGGCCGCTGTGGTGAGCTATCTGATCACCAATAGGAAGTAACTGCTTACTATAGACATCCACGCCCAGACTGAAGTTGACGGCGTGTATATTAACCACCATCAACAGGCGGGTGTCAGGTAATGGATAGACCGTCACCAGTGCCGACTTCGCCAGACGCAAAATGGGTTCTCGTTCACGTAACGGGCAGCAATACACTGGATGCGCCGCCGAAAGGGTCATTACACCGGAAGGATGTTGTGGCAGCACGAAAGCGGGCACCTGATCGGCGGCAAGATAGTTAGCGGTCGCAAACTGTACTAACTCTGGCGTTGTCTGCGCTTCCTGCAATAACACCAGATGTGCATCTTTGCCGTAGTTCTTTAATACCGACAACCATTCAGCGCGTTGCTGTTTGTATATGTTCCACACCAGGATCCGAATACGCTCTTCGGTACTTAACGGTTCTCCAGGTGGTAATGCCTGGCCGATGCTCGCAAAAGACCCCGGCGGTAAGATCCTTTCCGCAGGTTGTCCGGCAACATAGCGCATGGCATAGGTGTTTTTTCGCACTTTTGACTTTGAAACCTCTATTACGTCAACCCTTCCGCACTCGGGAGGGTTCTACTGTTATAGGGATTTTAGCTCACTCTTTCAACGAGCAATTGTATATTGTTATGTAAGCAAGTGCTTACACCGGTCAGAAATTTGCTCATTATTGAGAACATTAAATCGGATGACATATCACGCATCCTGATGGTTTAATGACAAATAAATTCAAAATATCTCATCTATTTTGCAACAGGAGCAAAAATGAAAGCCACGTCGGAAGAACTCGCCATTTTTGTTTCGGTCGTCGAAAGCGGCAGCTTTAGCCGGGCAGCGGAACAATTTTAGGGCAAGCAAACTCAGCGGTAAGCCGGGCGGTGAAAAAGCTGGAAATGAAACTTGGCGTTAGCCTGCTTAATCGGACCACGCGGCAACTTAGCCTGACGGAAGAAGGCGAGCGTTATTTTCGTCGCGTACAGTCAATTTTGCAGGAGATGGCAGCGGCAGAATCAGAAATTATGGAGACGCGTAATACACCGCGTGGACTGTTACGGATCGATGCCGCAACTCCAGTGGTGCTGCACTTTCTGATGCCGTTAATTAAGCCTTTCCGTGAACGCTATCCGGAAGTCACTTTATCGCTAGTCTCCTCCGAAACGATTATTAATTTGATCGAAAGAAAAGTGGATGTCGCGATACGCGCTGGTACGTTAACGGACTCCAGCTTACGTGCCAGGCCGTTATTTAACAGTTATCGAAAAATTATCGCCTCCCCCGATTATATTTCCCGCTACGGGAAGCCAGAAACGATCGACGATTTAAAGCAACATGTTTGCCTGGGATTCACTGAACCCGCTTCCCTCAATACCTGGCCGATAGCCTGTAGTGATGGACAATTACATGAGGTGAAGTACGGTTTGTCATCCAATAGTGGGGAAACACTGAAACAGCTTTGCCTGAGTGGCAACGGGATTGCGTGTTTGTCCGACTACATGATCGACAAAGAAATCGCTCGCGGATAATTGGTGGAGTTAATGGCAGATAAAGTGTTGCCAGTGGAAATGCCATTCAGTGCCGTCTATTACAGCGACCGTGCGGTAAGTACGCGCATCCGGGCTTTTATCGATTTCCTTAGCGAGCATGTAAAAACAGCTCCCGGAGGAG
>NZ_JBQZXE010000103.1:0-13780 GCF_053555855.1 Shigella sp. SIG3 | reverse complement strand
CGGTAGAATAACTGCGCATCAGTAATAAATGACACACAGCAAAATGAATCCGTTTATTTGGGTACTTATAATCCTGATGACGCTAGATGCGCTGCGGGAATTGGCTGGCGCTTCGTCTATTTTAGGATGGCTATTAACGTTGGTTTGAGCAGGCAATAAGTCCGGACGGGTATTTACCGCAGTCCGGACTTATTTTTCAGGCGTGCAGACGACGATGCAAACGCGCCCCGACCAGCAGAGCAATGACCAGCATCAGAGCAATAAATGCGCCGACGCCGTTCCAGCCATAGTTATGCCAGAAAACACCACCCAGCGTCCCGGCAATACTCGACCCCAGATAGTAACTGAACAGATACAGCGAGGAGGCCTGGCCTTTAGCGCGTTTTGCGCGGGGGCCGATCCAGCTGCTGGCTACTGAGTGGGCTGCGAAGAATCCGGCTGAGAAGAGTAACATTCCGGCAAAGATCAGCCACAGCGAGCTAAATAAGGTCATCAGTAAACCAAACGGCATAACTCCCGTCGAAAACAACATCACCGGACCGCGCCCATAGCGGGTGGTCATGGTTCCGGCTTTGGGTGAGCTCCATGTACCGGTCAAATAAGCCCGCGATAATAAGCCAACCACGGCCTGACTGACATGCTAGGGGGAAAGCATCAACCGATAGCCGATGTAATTAAACAGCGTGACGAACGACCCCATCAGCAAAAAGCCTTCTGCGAACAATAACGGTAATCCCCGGTCACGCCAGTGCAGACGAAAGTTGATAAATAACGTCTTAGGGCGCAGCGAAGTCGGGCAAAAATGGCGTGATTCAGGGAGGATTTTCCAGAACATCAACGCCGAGGCCAGCGCGAAACAACCGATTGCCGCCAGAGCAATTCGCCAGTTGAAAAAGTCCGTGAAGACACCACTAATTAAGCGTCCGCTCATGCCGCCAATTGAGTTGCCGCTGATATACAACCCCATCAAAAAGGCCACGAAACTGGGGGGGATTTCCTCGCTAAGATAAGTCATGCCAACAGCTGCCACGCCACTTAACGAAAGCCCAATCAAGGCGCGCATAATCAAAATGCCGTGCCAGCTGGTCATCATTGTCGAAAGTAACGTACAAATGGAGGCCAACAGTAGCGCCGTGACCATCACTGGTTTGCGACCAATGGCATCGGATAGCGGGCCAGTAAATAGCAAACCGATAGCCAACATCGCCGTGGAAATGGACAGTGAAATACTACTGTTCGCGGGCGTTAAGCCAAACTCCTGCGAAAGCACCGGAAGGATAGGCTGCACACAATAGAGAAGTGCAAAGGTTGCCAGTCCGGCAGAGAACAGCGCCAGGGTGACGCGCATAAATTGCGGCGTACCGCGTTTAATAAATTGATTTGGCTGAGAAATGCTTTGCTTGTCAGTGTCGCTTGCCGGAGCGCCATCAACAGTTGTAGTACGGCTCACTTGAAATCCTTGCTAAATATGCCTGTGGATCAGGCTTATACATAGGGTAGGAAAATCGAATTGTTCTGTCTAATATATTAATAATCTCAAATAAGATGTTTTAAATATGAATATTGAACTTCGTCATCTGCGTTACTTTGTTGCTGTTGCGGAAGAGCTGCATTTTGGGCGCGCGGCTGCCCGCCTGAATATTTCGCAACCGCCGCTAAGTCAGCAGATTCAGGCACTGGAGCAACAAATCGGTGCCCGACTGCTGGCACGAACTAATCGCAGTGTATTGCTGACGGCAGCAGGAAAACAGTTTCTTGCAGATAGTCGGCAAATCCTGTCTATGGTGGATGACGCTGCCGCTCGTGCTGAAAGACTGCATCAGGGTGAAGCGGGGGAGTTGCGTATTGGTTTTACTTCGTCCGCTCCTTTTATTCGGGCGGTGTCCGATACGTTATCGCTGTTTCGCCGTGATTATCCTGATGTCCATTTACAAACCCGCGAAATGAACACTCGCGAGCAAATCGCTCCGCTCATTGAAGGAACGCTGGATATGGGATTGCTGCGTAACACAGCGTTACCGGAGACGCTTGAACACGCAGTCATCGTCCATGAACCGCTTATGGCGATGATCCCGCACGATCATCCCCTGGCAAATAATCCGAGTGTAACACTGGCTGAACTGGCGAAAGAACCCTTTGTCTTTTTTGATCCGCACGTCGGGACTGGGCTGTATGACGATATTCTCGGACTGATGCGACGTTACCATTTGACGCCCGTCATCACTCAGGAGGTGGGCGAGGCAATGACCATCATCGGTCTGGTTTCCGCCGGTCTGGGTGTTTCAATTTTGCCTGCGTCATTTAAACGTGTTCAGCTCAATGAAATGCGCTGGGTGCCGATTGCTGAAGAGGATGCGGTTTCTGAAATGTGGTTGGTCTGGCCGAAACATCATGAACAAAGTCCAGCTGCGCGTAACTTTCGTATTCATCTGCTGAATGCTCTCAGGTGAGGGAAATTTCAGCGAAAAAGCCCGAAAAATGTGCTGTTAATCACATGCCTAAGTAAAAATTTGACGACACGTATTGAAGTGCTTCACCATAGCCTACAGATTATTTCGGAGCGCGAAAATATAGGGAGTATGCGGTGGTTGCTGAAAACCAGCCTGGGCACATTGATCAAATAAAGCAGACCAACGCGGGCGCGGTTTATCGCCTGATTGATCAGCTTGGTCCAGTCTCGCGTATCGATCTTTCCCGTCTGGCGCAGCTGGCTCCTGCCAGTATCACTAAAATTGTCCGTGAGATGCTCGAAGCACACCTGGTGCGAGAGCTGGAAATCAAAGAAGCGGGGAACCGTGGCCGTCCGGCGGTGGGGCTGGTGGTTGAAACTGAAGCCTGGCACTATCTTTCTCTGCGCATTAGTCGCGGGGAGATTTTCCTTGCTCTGCGCGATCTGAGCAGCAAACTGGTGGTGGAAGAGTCGCAGGAATTGGCGTTAAAAGATGACTTGCCATTGCTGGATCGTATCATTTCCCATATCGATCAGTTTTTTATCCGCCACCAGAAAAAACTTGAGCGTCTAACTTCGATTGCCATAACCCTGCCGGGAATTATTGATACGGAAAATGGTATTGTACATCGCATGCCGTTCTACGAGGATGTAAAAGAGATGCCGCTCGGCGAGGCGCTGGAGCAGCATACCGGCGTACCGGTTTATATTCAGCATGATATCAGCGCATGGACGATGGCAGAGGCCTTGTTTGGTGCCTCACGCGGGGCGCGCGATGTGATTCAGGTGGTTATCGATCACAACGTGGGGGTGGGCGTCATTACCGATGGTCATCTGCTACACGCAGGCAGCAGTAGTCTCGTGGAAATAGGCCACACACAGGTCGACCCATATGGTAAACGCTGTTATTGCGGGAACCACGGCTGCCTCGAAACCATCGCCAGTGTGGACAGTATTCTTGAGCTGGCACAGCTGCGTCTCAATCAATCCATGAGCTCGATGTTACATGGGCAACCGTTAACCGTGGACTCATTGTGTCAGGCGGCATTGCGCGGCGATCTACTGGCAAAAGACATCATTATCGGGGTGGGCGCGCATGTAGGGCGCATTCTTGCCATCATGGTGAATTTATTTAACCCACAAAAAATACTGATTGGCTCACCGTTAAGTAAAGCGGCAGATATCCTCTTCCCGGTCATCTCAGACAGCATCCGTCAGCAGGCCCTTCCTGCGTATAGTCAGCACATTAGCGTTGAGAGTACTCAGTTTTCTAACCAGGGCACGATGGCAGGCGCTGCACTGGTAAAAGACGCGATGTATAACGGTTCTTTGTTGATTCGTCTGTTGCAGGGTTAACATTTTTTAACTGTTCTACCAAAATTTGCGCTATCTCAATTTGGGCCAGGAAAGCATAACTTAGACTTTCAAGGTTAATTATTTTCCTAGTTTATATTTGTGAAGCATAACGGTGGAGTTAGTGATGCTGAAGCGTTTCTTTATTACCGGTACAGACACTTCTGTAGGGAAAACGGTGGTTTCCCGCGCATTGCTACAAGCGTTAGCCTCCCAGGGAAAAACGGTTGCGGGATATAAACCCGTAGCGAAGGGGAGCAAAGAGACACCCGAAGGGCTGCGTAATAAAGATGCCTTGGTGTTGCAGAGTGTTTCAACCATCGAACTGCCTTATGAAGCAGTTAATCCTATCGCGTTAAGCGAAGAAGAAAGTAGCGTGGCGCACAGTTGCCCAATCAATTACACCCTCATTTCAAACGGCCTGGCAAACCTGACCGATAAAGTCGATCATGTCGTGGTAGAAGGGACTGGCGGCTGGCGCAGTCTGATGAATGATTTGCGTCCACTCTCTGAATGGGTAGTGCAGGAACAACTGCCGGTGTTGATGGTTGTCGGTATTCAGGAAGGTTGCATTAACCATGCACTGCTAACAGCTCAGGCGATCGCCAACGACGGGCTGCCGCTCATTGGCTGGGTGGCTAACCGAATCAACCCAGGACTGGCGCATTATGCGGAAATCATTGATGTGCTGGGTAAAAAACTTCCGGCACCGCTCATTGGTGAACTGCCTTATCTGCCGCGCGCCGAACAGCGTGAACTGGGGCAATACATCCGCTTAGCTATGCTGCGCAGTGTGCTGGCGGTAGATAGAGTCACGGTGTAACGTCCGCGAAATTACCGACGCAATTACGCAGGCAATCAATAAACCGGGGAGTAGCTGATACTCCCCGGTCATTTCACATATCATCAACGTCGACATAATCGGCGCGTGCGTGGTTGCCGCCAACAGTGTCGCCATCCCGGTCAATCCGAGTAAAAGCGTAATTTCTTCGCCATCAGGGAACCATAATCCCAGGCTACGACCATACAACATGCCAATGGCAAGACCGATAAATAGCGTCGGTGTAAAGACACCACCGGGTGCGCCGGAACCGCTACTCGCCAGCACGGCACACAGTTTACAAAGGAAGATCCCGGCAATGATCATTAACAGTGGTGGGGCGGTTAAAAAGGATTGTACGGTGCTATAGCCGTTGCCCCACACTGCAGGTGTGAACAGGGAAAGCAGACCCACGATCAACCCGCCTAGTGCCAGTTGCCAGGGCGGCGCAAGTTTGAGACTCACAAATCCACGATGACAGGCGTTCATTAACGTTAACAACAGTGGTCCGCACAGACCTGCCAGCACACCTGTACTGATAATCAGCGCATAGTCACGAGCCTGAACCGTCACTGAGAGTTGTACGTTGTAGAGTAACGCGTCGCTATGATTAATCAGATTGCTAACCAGCAATGCCACGACGGCGGAAATAATCACCGGGCCGAGAGAGGCCAACATCATAGTGCCAAACAGCACTTCGGCTATAAATAAACTGCCAGCAAGCGGGGCACGATAGGCCGCAGCCATTCCCGCCGCGGCCCCACAGGCGATCCATAATTTCCATTCCTGGCGTGGCGTAAAACGTTGGGCAAAACAGGAGGCGGCAAGGGCAGCTAAAAGAATCATCGCACCTTCGCGACCAATTGCACTGCCGCTGGTTACTACCAGCAGCGAGGCAAGCGATTTAACCAGGCTTGCTGCGTAATCGAACTGTCCATCGGTTTGCAACGCTTCCATGTAATCGGTCGGCGCATGAGGGCGTTGTTGGGTAAATTTCTGCCAGCCCATCAGCAACAAACCCGCCGCCAGTCCGCCGAGCGCCGGAGTTAGCAGCCGTCGCCAGGGGGAAAGGTTTGTCGCTGCATTGACCAGACTGCCGGAGTCATTATTGAGGAACAACCACTCCAGTAGCAGCATCGCATGACGAAACCCGGCAACGGCAAAGACAGCGAGAATACCGACGACTGTTGCGATAAGCAGACGGCGGAACATAGTGCGCAGATCCGGATAGATGTGTAGATGATGCATGAGCAGAAATGGGCAATGAAACACGGGCGACTATTTTGCGGCAAAAGAGGCCAACCGCAAAAGCAGTGCGTGCTTTAAGAGATAAAAAAACGTGACATTGTAACGTATTATTGCCGAATCGCGCGTAATCGTCACCATCCGGCAATATTACGGTGATCCTATCGAAAGAGTGGTTTAACCGCGACAGGAATCAACAGTTGTGATTGCCATTGCGCCAGCGTTAAGCGAGCCAGTTCACCCAGTGCACGGTAGAAAGGGTGTTCTGCTTTTTCGATAAAAACATCAAGAAAACGTGTTGACCACGGAAAAAGGTGCCATGCCAGCAATTCTTCGCATTCTGTCTGGCGACCATTCTCCGCCAACCACGCAGCCATCAACAGCAGTGAACCAAAATGATCTTCCGGTTCGTTTTGCTTCATTTCAAACTGAATGCCTTTCTCGCGCATCCACTGACGAAGTGCCAATGTTGAATCGCCAAACAGCACAGATTCGCGATCCAGCCAGACCGACCCCCACGGCGGAGACGGCAGTGCCCACGGGCCGACAAACAAACGCTGCCAGGCCTGGGCGTGAGTCTCTTCACACTGTGTCTGAAAAGCCGTCACCAGCGGCGCTAATGACGCTTCTGGTAGAGGCCACTGAGTTTCCCAGCCGTCACTGGTGAGTACCGCAACCAGAGGTGCGGCTTCCGCACTCTCTGGAGCGTAATAAAACAGCGCTCCCAACACGCGCGCCGCGACAGAAAAATTATCTTGCTGTGAAAAATGGGTCATTCCTAACATCCTGAAATGTGCGGGTTGCCCCGCACCAATTTGTTAACCTGCAATAGCCATTCCTACTGTCATGTGCAGGCCATAAAAGAGCACACGCCCGATCATCTCACCAACAAGTATGAGGATTAGCCCCAGAACAAGTCCGGCAACGTGAGGTTCACGGCGACGAATGAGCGGACAAAGCCAGCATCCAAGACCTGCGCATAACAATACCACACGCCAGACCTGTAAGGAGGCGTAATCTGGTACCAGTGCGCTGGCTTGTTGCACGGATGAGTGAATAGACGCCAGAGACAAACCTTGCAGCACAATCACCTCGGCACAAGCGATCAGCGCCAGAACGCTAATGATGGCAAATGGTGTGGTATTAAATGTAACGCGGGCTGCCCGCAGAATTGCGGCAGCAAGTATTGGACCGCTCAACAATACCGTCAGGAAGAAAGCCAGCGTAGTGTAACCGTTATGCCAGGTTGGCACGGTGTCGATTTGATACACGCAGGTCATCATCCAGACGAAAATGACGCCGAGCGCCATGCTGACAAGTAACCAGAGTTTCCCCAACGCTTGCGGCATTTTACCGATGACCGCCACCAGCCACCATAGTCCGCCAACGGCAAAAAATATGGAACCGGCAGCAATCTCGTTACTCAGACCAGAAGCTCCGATTCGATTCAGCGAGTTAAACGCTCGCAGTGGCGATCCCAGGTGCATGACAGAGGCAATAAACCCGATGCCCATCAACAGCCAGAGGAAAAACATGCCACGAACAATGTGCTGACGGTCTGCGTCATTTTTGGCGGCGAACCAGCCAATTCCGCTAACAATCAGCGCGCCTACTACGCATTGACCCAATACGGTAAAGATAACCAGTGGCCATTCATGCCATCCATTTCCCATTTTACACTTCCTCCGGATTAGCCAGATAACCAGTGGTATCGCCGGTCGGGCGGCTGTTGGCGTTAGGTTTGATAACGATATTGGGTTTTGTGAAATGCGCGCGCGGCAGTGGCGCGACGGCAGCCAGAGTACCGTGCTTCTGGCGCAGCTCTTCAATTGGACCGAACTCAAGTGCACGCAGCGGGCAGGATTCGACGCATATGGGTTGTTTCCCCTCGGCGACGCGCGAATAACAACCATCGCACTTCGTCATGTGCCCTTTTTCAGCATTGTACTGTGGTGCGCCGTACGGACAAGCCATGTGGCAGTAGCGGCAGCCGATACAAACATCTTCATCAACCACCACAAAGCCATCTTCACGCTTATGCATTGCGCCGCTGGGGCAGACTTTTGTACATGCGGGGTCATCGCAATGGTTACAGGAGATGGAGAGATAATAAGCGAACACGTTCTGGTGCCAGATGCCATTATCTTCCTGCCAGTCGCCGCCAGCATATTCATAAATACGGCGGAAACTGACTTCCGGGCCAAGATCTTTAAAATCTTTGCACGCCAGTTCGCAGGTTTTACAGCCAGTACAGCGGCTGGAATCGATAAAAAATCCATATTGTGTGGTCATGGGCTACTCCTTAAACCTTTTCGATCTGGACAAGATTGCTGTGCGACGGGTTTCCCTTTGCTAGCGGTGAAGGGCGGTGAGAGGTCAGAATATTGATACTGCCGCCGTGATCGACCCGGTCACCAAACATATCCGCTTTAAGCCACGCACCTTGCCCGATGGCGGTAACGCCAGGCAGAATACGCGGAGTCACTTTTGCGGCAATCAGCATTTCTCCATTATTGTTAAATACCCGCACGGTATCGCCATGACGGATACCGCGTGCCTGAGCATCAATGGGGTTGATCCACACCTCTTGTGGGCAGGCCTGCTGTAACACATCAATATTGCCGTAGCTGGAGTGGGTACGCGCTTTGTAGTGGAAGCCCGTTAACTGCAGTGGATAGGTTTTCCGCAGGGGAGCGTCCCAGCCATCAAAACCTGAGGTATACGCAGGAATGGGATGAATAATTTCATCTTTTTTCAATTCCCAGGTATCTGCAATCTTCGCCAGTCGTTCAGAATAAATTTCGATTTTCCCCGAAGGTGTTTTCAACGGGTTTGCCTGTGGATCTTCACGGAATGCGCGGAAAGCGACGTAGTGTTCTTCCGGGCATTTTTTCTTAAAGATCCCGGTCGTTTTCATCTCCTCGTAGTCGGGCATCTCAGGGTTACGTTCCTTCGTTTTCGCATGGAGATATTTGATCCATTCATGCTGACTGCGACCTTCAGTAAAGGTTTGATAAACGTCTGGTCCTAAGCGTTTGGCGACTTCACTCAGCATCCAGTAGATGGGTTTGCGTTCAAATTTTGCTGAGGTTGCGGGTTGGGCGAGGATCACATAGCCCATATTCCCTGCAGATTCATGAGAGATAAGGTCTTCTTGCTCTGTTGGCATCAGGTCAGGCAACAGGATATCGCAATACTTAGCCGAGGCCGTCATGAAGTGGTCAATGCCAACAATCATCTCGCACTTGCTGTCATCCTGAAGCACCTCATGGGTGTGATTGATGTCGCCATGTTGATTGATCAATGTGTTACTGGCGTAGCACCATAAAAACTTGATGGGGACATCCAGTTTTTCTTTTCCACGAACACCATCACGGGTCGCGGTCATTTTCGTACCATGGTCGATGGCATCTGTCCATGTAAAAACGGAAATCTGCGTTTTAACAGGATTCTCGAGCATCGGGAACCATTCTACCCCCAGATCCCAGCTACCTTTGCGTACACCTGAGTTGCCGCCGTTTATGCCGACGTTACCGGTAAGAACGGAAAGCATGGCAATAGCGCGGGACGTTTGTTCGCCGTTGGAGTGTCGTTGTGGCCCCCAACCCTGACAAATATAAGCAGGTTTTGCTGAACCGATCTCTCGTGCCAACTGGATAATTTTTTCTGCCGGGATGCTGGTGATTTTTGCTGCCCATTCCGGCGTTTTAGCTATGCCGTCAGGCCCTTCGCCCAGAATATAGGCTTTATAATGCGCGTTACGTGGTGCGTTGGCGGGCAGCGTTTTTTCATCGTAACCAACACAATATTTGTCGAGAAATGGCTGATCGACCATGTTTTCAGTAATCAGTACCCAGGCAATCGCACAGGCCAGTGCGCCATCGGTGCCAGGGCGAATGGGCAGCCATTCATCTTCACGCCCTGCAGCTGTGTCGTTATAGCGTGGATCGATGACGATCATGCGTGCGTTTGAACGTTCGAGGGCTTGCTCGACGTAGTAAGTGACACCACCGCCGCTCATCCGCGTTTCTGCCGGGTTATTTCCGAACATAACGACCAGTTTCGTATTGGCGATATCATCCGGGCTGTTGCCATCATTGGCACCGAACATATAACTCATTGCGGCACTGATCTGTGCGGTACTGTAGCTGCCATAGCGACTGAGAAAACCCCCGCAAGAGTTCATCAGACGGTACGGGACGTTCGAGTTGGTGATATTTCCGCCATCTACGCCTGTTCCGTACAGGACATGTACAGCCTCATTGCCGTAATCTTTCAGGATCCGCCGAAGATTATCACTGATGGTATCCAGGGCTTCGTCCCAACTTATCCGTTCAAATTTACCTTCACCGCGCTCGCCGACGCGCTTCATGGGATATTTCAACCTGTCAGGATGATTCATCCGTCGGCGGATAGAGCGCCCGCGTAAACATGCCCGAACCTGATGATTACCGTAAACGTCGTCACCTGTCGTATCAGACTCCACCCAGTACACGGTGTCATCTTTCACATGCAAACGTAGCAGACAGCGGCTCCCGCAGTTAACGGTGCAGGAACTCCAGACCGTTTTCTCTTCTACCCATCTTTTTCCAGTTCCCAGGTACGGGCAATTTCCGCCAGCTTGCTGGAATAAATTTCAATCTTACCGGAAGGCGTTTTAAGTGGATTTGCCTCGGGGTCGTCACGAAATGCTTTGTAGGCGACAAAATGGCCATTGGGATCTTTACGCTTATAGATACCCATTTTTTTCAGTTCGTCGTAAGACGGTAACGCCGGATCTTTGGCAAGCATTTTGGCGTACAGATGTTGTAACCATTGTTCCTGCGTGCGACCTTCTGTGAACTTTTGATAGACGTCAGGTCCAAGACGTTTCGCGACTTCACTCAGGATCCAGTAAATCGGTTTACGTTCGAATTTTTCGCTGGTGACTGGCTGGAGGAAAATGAGATATCCCATGTTACCGGCGTAGTCGTTAGGAATAATATCTTCCTGCTCAACGGTCATCAGGTCTGCCAGCAGAATGTCGGCATATTTTGCCGTATGAGGTCATAAAGTTTTCGATGACCACAATCATTTCGCATTTCGATTCGTCCTGCAGAATTTCATGCGTTTTGTTGATGTCAGAATGCTGATTAACGAGGGTATTTCCCGCGTAGTTCCAGATGGACTCCACTGTCAGACGGATGGATGGACTTGAAGTAGTTGACTCAACGCTACTTAAGGTCCTGATATGACTGACATTAACCATGATAATACTGTATATGCATCCAGTTCTTTCTCTGGGTCTCCCTATCTGTATCAGCAAGTCTACACCTCAAGTCCTGACACAAGGCTGACACAAATCAAGGACCTTGCAGTCCCGCACTTGCTCGCAAGGCTCGCTACGCCACAGTTAGTCCGTAGAGCTAACGGTCGATATACTATCCGCTTCAGACTCAAGGGACAGACCACACCGTTTCTTTCAGTATCGACCCGCAGCACAGACAGGAGAGTAGCCACAATGCGTCAGAGAGAGCTTGCAGCCACCGCTAAGGCCTTCATGTTGGATAGGCCTGAAGTCTCACTACAGGAGCTTACAGAGCATCTCCGGTCTATGGCTGAGCAGTTCCTGACAGACGCTAGTGACGATTACTGGAATGGACTTGAGGTCGCTACTTTGGTGGACGAGAAGTCCAACCTGAGGGAGCTAGCCGCTACGCAAGCCTTGAGTCTGGACCAGCAGAAGGGCATAAGGTTAGCGCTTGAAGTCCTGACCGCAGCACAGCAGAGGGTAGACACTGGTGATACCTCTAGTCTGATTAAGCTGATTGATGATAATAACCATACTGATTACTCAACTATAGGCGACTCTACGTCAATTCTGAAGAATGAGCAGGGGGATAGCCAGCAGTTTTCACACAGGAGCGCCAACCATCTGTAGTTTTTTCAAGCCTAGTGTCCTCGCTGCTGGCTGAGAAGGCCCAGACCCTGAAGTCATCCAGCTACAAGGACCTGTCGTCCTCACTGAATACCGTCTCTCGGTTCTTACCTGAAGACATGGACCTGATGTCCCGCTCTGAGTGGCTGGCTGTCAGGGACGCTATGCTGGCTTCTGAGGTGAGACCGTCGACGATTAACAAGCTGCTGACTAAGGCGAAGATGTGTCTTGATTACGGTCTGATGAATGGGCAACTTGAGGGCCGCAACCCTATTGAACGGATGAAGCTGACCAAGGATATCGACTCCAAGCGCAGAGCGTTCACAGACGAGGAGCTGGAGAGACTTCTGGTCCGTGTTGAGGCTGAGTATCAGTTCACACGACACACGGCTCACACGACCTCTGAGGCCCGTAGATGGGCGTCTCTGGTTTCTGTAGTTACTGGCGCTCGGTCTGCTGAGGTCTGCCACCTGACTAAACGTGACATTGTAACCTTAGACAATGGACTGGTCTGTATCGATATAAACGAAGATGGGGACGGTAAGTCTGTGAAGAACAAGCATTCAGTCCGACTTGTGCCGCTGACCGATGGCGTTCATGGGTTCGACCTTGAGTCTTTCCTCAAATGGGTAGACATGCAGCCTGATGATGGTCCTCTCTTCGGGATGACTCCGAGCGCCTACTCTAGCTGGTTTAACTCAAGGGTCCTGACTGAGGCCCTAGGAGACTCTCAGGATGTCTCTCTCCACAGTCTGAGACATTGGCTGGCGACCCGAATGAAAGAGCGTGGAGTCAATCTGGTGGACGCTCAAGGCATCTTAGGTCACAGCAGTCAGTCAATTACGTATGACCTGTACGGGAAAGGACACGCTGTGGGTAGGCTGGCTGATGTGCTTAAGACAGCTTTACTTTAAGTAGGGAGACCCAAGGTGGAGACCATATACGGCTTGATGGTTGAGACCTTGGGTCACTGAAGTCTGACTGAAGTTAGGGAGGGTGATAATAATCATAATCCCTCCTGACTATAGGCCCACTGGTCCGCCTTCGGCTGTCCGACTCTAAGTCTGTCTGTGGTCTTATTTAAACTGCGTCCTAAACTCCAGTCCCTCCAAATTCCTATGGTCTCCTCTTGACATTCCTGTTTAACTGTGAGTCGCCTCTGGTCTCTCTTTATATATACTTCCTTAATTCCTGAGGCGTCTTTAGTCCTTGACATTTGGTTCAACCTGTGAGTCACGTCCGGTCCCCCTCTTTATATTTACTTCCTTAATTCCTAGGGTCGCCTTAATCCGTGACATCCAGTCCAGCCTGTGAGTCACATCCTGTCGCGCTACTGTATGCATCACCAGTGATGGACTTGATTATCACTATAGGGGAACCAACTAATTCAACTACAGGAGATACTCTATGGCACGACCAATCGCAACTCACGACAACACGTTCACCAAAGCCTACTTGCAGCAGCACTGCGGGGACCTGCTGTCATTCGATGGTCAGGGCGACCTGAGTGGTTGGCTGGATGATGTCCTTACTGGTGCTGGTCGCCTGAACGAATCAATGGCAAGCAATACCAAGCCTGTCAGCCCATACTTGATTCTGACCCAACTACTAACGCACGACACATTAACTGTAAGCGCTGTGCAGGAGTCCCTGAGCCGTAAGCGTGTTGCCTTGGGTGAACCTATGGTTTCAACTCGCTACGCTCGCTACGTCTATGCTACCGTCGTCAGCGCCAGTAAATCCGTCCAGTACCACGCCAGTAAAGCTGGTTCATGATTACGGACCCTAAACTATCACTATAGGGAGACCAGCCTCCGCCTCTGAGTCTGATGCGTCAGAACATGCGAGCATCTGGTCAACCGACATTAAGTATCTCTCCTAAGTAATCAAGGCATGTGACCGCCTCTGTCAGACCTCGTGTATCGACCTCCAGCTCGTTAGCGTTCTTCAGTCATCTCAGTTAGTAGCTCGTCTACTCACTACATTGGCTTAAGTC
>NZ_JBQZXE010000102.1:0-13959 GCF_053555855.1 Shigella sp. SIG3 | reverse complement strand
GTGAGCGCTACTCAACAACGCTATCTGAGGAATAGTGATGTTCAGGCGCATCGCTGCAAAATCAAAGTTAATTGTGGCATCAGGTACAGCTTTCAGTAAATTGATGCATTTATTGTTTTGCTGCTGGGCTAACTCGGGAAATGCACTGCTATTAAGGCCAATTCGTTCAAGGAGTACCTGGTTAAAACAGGGCATTAACCCACCTGATTTATCACCTGTATTTTCTGTTGTCGATTCAAATACGATATCCTGTGAACCAATGAACTCATCATTACGCCAGAGATCCACCCGATAAACGCCCGCAGGTTGATGATTACCTCTCTCAAAGCGCGATAAATCAGCAACGGATGTGCCATTCTCTAATAAAAATGCCGGGTTGAAATAACTTTCCGCATAGCTTAAAAAGGAGGGTAAAATGGCAAGAGATGAATAACAAATTCCGGCCAGACACCAGGTATACCTCTGCGGAATATCCGTAGTAGTGGGTATTTTCATAATTAGCTCTGATATTGTCAGATGATTCGGTTAGTTTAAGTTCACTTCTCTGACCGGGGTTACTGAACCATAATCATTAACGGTCTGAAATTTCAGCTTTCCCTGCACTCCTGAGGGTAAGGGAATTTGTGAACTAACTCTGGGTGCCGCCATAGCATTCCCCAACTTTTGGCTGCCCACTTGCAGGTTAACGAGGGTGACATAAAAAGGTGATGGATTATGAACATTGATATAGTTACCGGATCGCGAAAACTTGAGTGTGTCCGGCGCTTCTGCGGGTAATTCTTGTAATTGAATTGGACGGAGAAATAATTTCATGCGCGATAAAATCGCCAGTTGCAAAACATTCCTGCCGTTCAATGCATTTTTATCTACCGAAGGGATCGTCTTAACATTCATCCAGAACAGAGACTCACGATCTGCCGCCAGCGGTGGACCGGTGTAAATAATACGCAAAGTATTTTCGCTTTTGGGTTCACTAACAAATAGTGGCGGTGTAATGATGAATGACTTTTCTTTTACACCGCTGCTGTTTTCAATCCACGAATTGACCAGAAAGAGCTCATTGGTATGGCTATTTTTAATCCATACCGCAGTCTGTTTAGCATCAGCGGGATAAATAATACGCGTGGCACCTAATGCGATCCCTCCGGCAGCATGGGCGCTGGCCGAAATGATTAAATAAAATATCATGAGCATCAATAACTTTATTTTAGTCATCATAGTTAATACGCCTTGTGTATTCCTGACGGCAAAAGATTGCTTTGGCTTCTTACAACACATCATTCCCTTTTCATTTAATAAAGCGGCATGATACAAAGTGAAC
This sequence comes from Shigella sp. SIG3, assembly GCF_053555855.1. Classification (NCBI taxonomy): domain Bacteria; kingdom Pseudomonadati; phylum Pseudomonadota; class Gammaproteobacteria; order Enterobacterales; family Enterobacteriaceae; genus Shigella; species Shigella sp. SIG3. The sequence goes on along the minus strand of NZ_JBQZXE010000102.1, from coordinate 12,638 downwards.
GTGGTTTCGATTTACATTGCCACCATACCGCTTCAGACAACCGGTACATTACTTTGTTATAAGACGTGATATATAATTCAAAACAACGTGGTTTTGATTATTCGTATCTCATAATAAAAGTCGCGTCAGCATTTGCTTGCCCTGCTGATGCACTTGTACCGGTGCCTTTATAACGTGCAGAAAAATGAAGAACGTTGGTCCCGGGGATCAAGTTCTGGTTGGTTGAGAAGCTATTCCCATCAGGTTTGAGAATTGCGGATGTATTATCAAGTATTTCAATACCGACACCCGTTGCTGTTGTTGTATTTGTACTGGATGCAATGGCCAATAAATTATCATTGATTGCATCAGCCTGACCAGAAAATGCAACGGCAGCATTAGCGGCAACAACAGGATCGCAGTCGTTCAACTGAATGGTGAATGGAATTAATGCAGAGGTATTACCAACAGCATTGAAAATATCGGTACGATATTGACCGAGTGTGACAACCTGGTCTGCCGAGTCAGTATTCACTGAACAGGCAGCATTCACCAGTTCGCCTTCAAAGTGAATTGTACCGCCATCTACAACGGCAGCATAACTACCCGTAGCGGCGAATAGTGCGGCAGCCAGCGCAGACGAAATAAATCTTAATTTCATATATATTCCTTCAATCTCATTTATCGACTCCACATCCGTATATAACCGATTACTTTATTTAAGACACTGATAGTAGTAAAATTCCTTTTTATCCTCTAAGAATGTCTTAATTGAAAATATGCACTCTATTCTAAAAAATAGAGAGCCCCGTTAGATGAATACTTCCGCGCAAAATATATTCAACACAAATATAGACCTGAAGCGGTAAATTACCAGGCTGAAAATTCTTTTTATATTGTCAGGTATTTCTTAAATTATCTTAATCCTTAAACAAGGAAATAAATCAGTTCCAGATTTACAACGCCATCATGTACGAAAAATGAAGCTTTCAATCTCAGCGACCTCAGCGACGGTGCGCCTAACCTTCGCAAGAGGTCGCTTCACGCGATAAATCTGAAACGAAACCTGACAGCGCGCCCCGCTTCTGACAAAATAGACGCATCCCCTTCGACCTACGTAACAGATGGAATCCTCTCTCTGATGGCAGCAAAGATTATTGACGGTAAAACGATTGCGCAGCAGGTGCGCTCTGAAGTTGCTCAAAAAGTTCAGGCTCGTATTGCAGCCGGACTGCGGGCACCAGGACTGGCCGTTGTGCTGGTGGGTAGTAACCCTGCATCGCAAATTTATGTCGCAAGCAAACGCAAGGCTTGTGAAGAAGTCGGGTTCGTCTCCCGCTCTTATGACCTCCCGGAAACCACCAGCGAAGCGGAGCTGCTGGAGCTTATCGATGCGCTGAATGCCGACAACACCATCGATGGCATTCTGGTTCAACTGCCGTTACCGGCGGGTATTGATAACGTCAAAGTGCTGGAACGTATTCATCCGGACAAAGACGTGGACGGTTTCCATCCTTACAACGTCGGTCGTCTGTGCCAGCGCGCGCCGCGTCTGCGTCCCTGCACCCCGCGCGGTATCGTCACGCTGCTTGAGCGTTACAACATTGATACCTTCGGCCTCAACGCCGTGGTGATTGGCGCATCGAATATCGTCGGTCGCCCAATGAGCATGGAACTGTTGCTCGCAGGTTGCACCACCACCGTGACTCACCGCTTCACTAAAAATCTGCGTCATCACGTAGAAAATGCCGATCTGTTGATCGTTGCCGTTGGCAAGCCAGGCTTTATTCCCGGTGACTGGATCAAAGAAGGCGCAATTGTGATTGATGTCGGCATCAACCGTCTGGAAAATGGCAAAGTTGTGGGCGACGTCGTGTTTGAAGACGCGGCTAAACGCGCCTCATACATTACGCCTGTTCCCGGCGGCGTTGGCCCGATGACGGTTGCCACGCTGATTGAAAACACGCTACAGGCGTGCGTTGAATATCATGATCCACAGGGTGAGTAACATGGCGACATTTTCTTTAGGTAAACATCCGCACGTTGAGCTGTGCGACTTGCTGAAACTGGAAGGCTGGAGCGAAAGCGGCGCGCAGGCGAAAATCGCGATTGCCGAAGGCCAGGTGAAAGTCGACGGTGCGGTTGAAACGCGCAAACGCTGCAAAATCGTCGCCGGTCAGACAGTGAGTTTTGCAGGACACAGCGTACAGGTTGTTGCCTGATCCCTTTCCCGGCCTGTATCAACAGGCCGGTTCTCTTTTCAGACTTTTGCCCTCTACGCCCCGTTCATCCATGCTGATAGCATCGACATTTTGCCGAAGCGACCATCATGCCAACCGTTATTACGCACGCCGCCGTTCCCCTTTGCATTGGTTTAGGGTTGGGTTCGAAAGTCATCCCTCCGCGTCTGTTATTTGCCGGAATCATCCTAGCGATGCTGCCCGATGCCGACGTATTGTCGTTTAAATTTGGCGTTGCTTACGGCAATGTTTTTGGTCATCGCGGGTTTACCCATTCGCTGGTGTTTGCGTTTGTTGTCCCGCTCTTATGTGTGCTGATTGGACGTCGATGGTTCAGGGCTGGGCTGATTCGCTGCTGGCTGTTTTTAACCGTCTCGTTGCTATCGCACAGCTTACTGGATTCGGTAACCACTGGCGGTAAGGGCGTTGGCTGGCTGTGGCCGTGGTCAGATGAACGCTTTTTCGCTCCCTGGCAGGTGATTAAAGTCGCGCCGTTTGCATTGTCTCGTTACACCACAGCGTACGGGCATCAGGTGATTATTTCCGAATTGATGTGGGTGTGGTTGCCGGGGATGCTACTGATGGGAATGTTGTGGTGGCGCAGACGATAACCGGATGCGAAAACTCGCATCCGGCAATTGCGCAATTACTTACGACGCCAGGTGGTCCCTTGCGGGCCATCTTCCAGCACGATCCCCATCTCGTTAAGACGGTCACGTGCCGCATCTGCCGCCGCCCAGTCTTTCGCTTTACGGGCATCCAGACGCTGTTGAATTAACGCTTCAATCTCAGCCACTTCGCTGTCGTCTGCCTGCGCGCCGCTTTGCAGGAACGCTTCCGGTTCTTGCTCCAGCAGGCCCAATACAGCGGAAAGTTTACGCAGGTGAGATGCCATTGCATTCGCCGCTGCCATATCTTCTGCTTTCAGACGGTTCACTTCACGCGCCATATCAAACAGCACGGAATAGGCTTCCGGGGTGTTGAAATCGTCGTCCATCGCTTCAATAAAGCGCGCTTCAAACGCTTCGCCACCGGCAGGCGCAACGGTTTTATCTGTGCCGCGCAGCGCAGTGTAGAGGCGCTCCAGCGCCGCACGCGCCTGCTTCAGGTTCTCTTCGCTGTAGTTCAGCTGGCTGCGATAGTGGCCCGACATCAGGAAGTAACGCACGGTTTCCGCGTCGTAGTATTTCAGCACATCGCGCACGGTAAAGAAGTTACCCAGCGATTTGGACATCTTCTCGCGGTCAACCATCACCATTCCGGAGTGCATCCAGTAGTTCACATACTGACCATCATGGGCACAGGTGGACTGCGCGATTTCGTTCTCGTGGTGCGGGAACATCAGGTCTGAACCGCCGCCGTGGATATCAAAGTGGTTACCCAGCTGCTTGCAGTTCATGGCCGAACATTCAATGTGCCAGCCAGGACGACCCGCGCCCCACGGAGACGGCCAGCTCGGTTCGCCCTCTTTCGACATCTTCCACAGAACGAAGTCCATCGGGTTGCGTTTGTCATCAACCACGTCAACGCGCGCGCCAGCCTGCAGCTGGTCGAGATCCTGACGCGACAGCACGCCATAAGTTGGATCGGTCGGGACGTCGAACATCACGTCGCCGTTGTCCGCCACATAAGCGTGACCTTTGGCGATCAGTTGTTCAGTGAGTTCAATAATTTCTGCGATATGGTGCGTCGCGCGCGGCTCCATATCCGGGCGCAGAATGTTCAAAGCATCAAAATCTTTGTGCATTTCGGCAATCATGCGATCCACCAGCGCCACAAAGCTTTCGCCATTTTCATTGGCGCGTTTGATGATTTTGTCGTCGATATCGGTAATGTTGCGCACATACTTCAGTTTATAGCCGAGGAAACGCAGATAGCGCGCAACCACGTCAAAAGCAACAAAGGTACGCCCGTGACCGATATGACAGAGATCGTAAACGGTGATTCCACACACGTACATGCCGACTTCCCCGGCGTGAATAGGCTTAAATTCCTCTTTTTGGCGTGTCAGAGTATTGAAGATTTTTAGCATCGAAGATTCCGTTTAGACATGTGTGGGTAATTGAGTTGCGTATAATACCCATATTTCCCGCGCGAATCAGCATACATTGCGTGATGATCCGATCGTGCGGTTATGCTATAACACCACCCTATATATGACCCGAACTGGGTTGAAGCACCAATCAAACGGAACAGGATGCAAAAATGGTTACTTTCCACACCAATCACGGCGATATTGTCATCAAAACTTTTGACAATAAAGCACCTGAAACAGTTAAAAACTTCCTGGACTACTGCCGCGAAGGTTTTTACAACAACACCATTTTCCACCGTGTTATCAACGGCTTTATGATTCAGGGCGGCGGTTTTGAACCTGGCATGAAACAAAAAGCCACCAAAGAACCGATCAAAAACGAAGCCAACAACGGCCTGAAAAATACCCGTGGTACGCTGGCAATGGCACGTACTCAGGCTCCGCACTCTGCAACTGCACAGTTCTTCATCAACGTGGTTGATAACGACTTCCTGAACTTCTCTGGCGAAAGCCTGCAAGGTTGGGGCTACTGCGTGTTTGCTGAAGTGGTTGACGGCATGGACGTGGTAGACAAAATCAAAGGTGTTGCAACCGGTCGTAACGGTATGCACCAGGACGTGCCAAAAGAAGACGTTATCATTGAAAGCGTGACCGTTAGCGAGTAATCGTGGCGACACTCTTTATTGCAGATCTTCATCTCTGCGTGGAAGAACCGGCGATCACCGCCGGTTTTCTGCGTTTTTTAGCGGGGGAAGCCCGCAAGGCCGACGCGCTGTATATTCTTGGCGATCTGTTTGAAGCATGGATTGGCGACGACGATCCCAACCCACTCCATCGCCAGATGGCGGCAGCGATCAAAGCGGTGTCCGATTCCGGCGTTCCCTGTTATTTCATTCATGGCAACCGTGATTTTCTGCTCGGCAAACGCTTTGCCCGTGAAAGCGGCATGACATTATTGCCGGAAGAAAAGGTGCTCGAACTTTATGGTCGCCGGGTGTTGATTATGCATGGCGACACGCTGTGCACCGATGACGCGGGTTATCAGGCTTTTCGCGCCAAAGTCCACAAACCCTGGCTGCAAATGCTATTCCTCGCCCTGCCGTTGTTTGTGCGCAAACGCATTGCCGCGCGAATGCGCGCGAACAGCAAAGAAGCCAACAGCAGTAAATCGCTGGCGATCATGGACGTTAACCAAAACGCTGTGGTCAGTGCGATGGAAAAACATCAGGTGCAATGGCTAATCCACGGGCATACCCATCGCCCGGCGGTGCATGAACTTATCGCCAACCAGCAACCTGCTTTTCGCGTGGTACTGGGTGCCTGGCATACGGAAGGTTCGATGGTGAAAGTCACGGCGGATGACGTTGAGCTGATTCATTTTCCGTTTTAAAAAACCCACAACTTTGCTGATTTCACAGCCACGCAACCGTTTTCCTTGCTCTCTTTCCGTGCTATTCTCTGTGCCCTCTAAAGCCGAGAGTTGTGCACCACAGGAGTTTTAAGACGCATGTCTTCCCGCAATAATCCGGCGCGTGTCGCCATCGTGATGGGGTCCAAAAGCGACTGGGCTACCATGCAGTTCGCCGTCGAAATCTTCGAAATCCTGAATGTCCCGCACCACGTTGAAGTGGTTTCTGCTCACCGCACCCCCGATAAACTGTTCAGCTTCGCCGAAAGCGCCGAAGAGAACGGTTATCAGGTGATTATTGCGGGCGCAGGCGGCGCAGCGCACCTGCCAGGCATGATTGCCGCCAAAACGCTGGTGCCGGTGCTGGGCGTGCCAGTACAGAGCGCCGCACTGAGCGGTGTCGATAGCCTCTACTCCATCGTACAAATGCCGCGCGGCATTCCGGTGGGTACGCTGGCGATTGGTAAAGCTGGCGCGGCAAACGCGGCATTACTGGCAGCACAAATTCTCGCGACTCACGATAAAGAGCTACACCAGCGTCTGAATGGCTGGCGCAAAGCCCAGACCGACGAAGTGCTGGAAAACCCGGACCCGCGAGGTGCGGCATGAAACAGGTTTGCGTCCTCGGTAACGGGCAGTTAGGCCGTATGCTGCGTCAGGCAGGCGAACCGTTAGGCATTGCTGTCTGGCCGGTCGGGCTGGACGCTGAACCGGCGGCGGTGCCTTTTCAACAAAGCGTGATTACCGCTGAGATCGAACGCTGGCCGGAAACCGCATTAACCCGCGAGCTGGCGCGTCATCCGGCCTTTGTGAACCGCGATGTGTTCCCGATTATTGCTGACCGTCTGACTCAGAAACAGCTTTTCGATAAGCTCCACCTGCCGACCGCGCCGTGGCAGTTACTTGCCGATCGCAGCGAGTGGCCTGCGGTGTTTGATCGTTTAGGTGAACTGGCGATTGTTAAGCGTCGCACTGGTGGCTATGACGGTCGCGGTCAATGGAGTTTACGCGCCAATGAAACCGAACAGTTACCGGCAGAGTGTTACGGTGAATGTATTGTCGAGCAGGGCATTAACTTCTCTGGTGAAGTATCGCTGGTTGGCGCGCGCGGCTTTGATGGCAGCACCGTGTTTTATCCGCTGACGCATAACCTGCATCAGGACGGTATTTTGCGCACCAGCGTCGCTTTTCCGCAGGCCAACGCACAGCAGCAGGCGCAAGCCGAAGAGATGCTGTCGGCGATTATGCAGGAGCTGGGCTATGTGGGCGTGATGGCGATGGAGTGTTTTGTCACCCCGCAAGGTCTGCTGATCAACGAACTGGCTCCGCGTGTGCATAACAGCGGTCACTGGACACAAAACGGTGCCAGCATCAGCCAGTTTGAGCTGCATCTGCGGGCGATTACCGATCTGCCGTTACCGCAACCAGTAGTGAATAATCCGTCGGTGATGATCAATCTGATTGGTAGCGATGTGAATTATGACTGGCTGAAATTGCCGCTGGTGCATCTGCACTGGTACGACAAAGAAGTCCGTCCGGGGCGTAAAGTGGGGCATCTGAATTTGACCGACAGCGACACATCGCGTCTGACTGCGACGCTGGAAGCCTTAATCCCGCTGCTGCCGCCAGAGTATGCCAGCGGCGTGATTTGGGCGCAGAGTAAGTTCAGTTAAGCAGGTGCTCATTTGATTGCCGGATGCGGCGTAAACGCCTTATCCGGCTTACCGCTCCGGTACCCATTGTAGGCCTGATAAGACGCGTCAAGCGTCGCATCAGGCATGGTGCACCGATTGCCGGATGCTCTCATCACTACAGCGAAATACAGGTCCCCGCTTCGCCCGCCAGCGTCTCTTCAATTCGCGATAACGCCCCAATCCACGCGGGTTTACTACGGCTTCTGACATAACCACTCACCGCCGTTACCTTCGGCCCCATCGAACCATCGGCTTTGGCAAATGGCGCTAACTCATCCGGTGTGGCATGGCGAATGGCACGTTGCTGCGGCGTTCCCCAGTTTTCATATACCGCATCAGCATCGGTGAGGATCACCAGTCCATCGGCATTAATCTGCTCGGCGAGCAACGCAGCGGCGAGATCTTTATCAATCACCGCTTCACTCCCTGCCCCATCTTCCGTCACAGGCACACCGCCGCCGCCACTGCAAATCACCACATGCCCCTCTTTGAGCAACAACTCGATGGCTTCGCTGTCGAGAATTTTACGCGGTTGCGGAGACGCCACCACCCAGCGCAAATATTTACCATCACGTTTCATCTGCCAGCCGTAAGCCGCTTCCAGTGCCTCTTGTTCTTCTGGCTGATAAACCGGACCAATAAATTTCTCTGGCTGCAAAAACGCCGGATCATCAGGCGAAACCTCAATGCGCGTCAGCACCGTCGTAACAGGCGGCATCTGCGGCTGTGCGCTCAAGCTCTGCGCCAGCATATAGCCAATCATCCCCTGGCTTTCCGCCACCAGCACATCCAGCGGATACGGTTCTACCTCTTTCCACGCCAGATTCTGTAACGCCAGCAGCCCCACCTGCGGCCCGTTGCCGTGAACAATCGCCAGCCGATAAGAACGGGCCAGGCGTGCCAGCGCGGGTACAGCACTGGCGATATTGCGATATTGATTTTCCGCCGTCAGCGCCTCACCGCGCTGGAGTAAGGCGTTGCCCCCAAGAGCTACAACCAGTGTTTTCATGGTTTTCCTTGTAATAATTGTTGGCCAAGCCAGAACCCCAGCAGCGTATCTGCCCCTGACGTATGCCCCAGCGCCAGCAGCGAATCAATCGCAACAGCGGTACGTTTCGGGCAACTCAGAGCATGGACAAAGTGCAGGAGTGGCGAGGCGAAATATCCTTGCGCGGCATAACGTAAATAACTGACGCTCACCGCTGTGGTAACGAGTTGAAGATTGTCGGAACAGGCAAAAAACGGGCGACCGGCGCGCGCATCTAAAGCGCCATAATACCAGGCCGCCAGCAGCATTCCGCTCAACGTGTCATCATGACTTGGCGTTAATCCGGGGCCTTTACCCAGCCAGTGCCGCCAGTCGGTCTTAACGCCATTGAGCGCGGCCTGAAAACAGTGACGAAACTGGCGTAATTCAGCGGGCAGCGGATCGCTTGCCGCCATCGCCAGTGGCCCGAAAAGTCCGGTTTCCTCCGCGCGTTGCATCCATGCAGCTGCAAGCGGTTGAGGATGCGAAGGCGGCGTAATACGCAGCAAACAATAACGCTGTGGCTGTTTAACCGTGAAACGCCCGAGGCGAATCCCTTTAGCCACAACCTGTGGTCGTTCATTGCCGCATAATCCACCGCATAACGCATCGAATTGCGTGCGGCGAAATTACACATTCCCGTCAAGCTATAGAAGAAACGCTGCCCTGGCTTTCCTCTTTTGGCGCTGACCCAACGGGTGGGATGACCCGTTTACTTTATTCGCCGGAATGGCTGGAAACCCAGCAGCAATTTAAAAAAAGAATGGCAGCAAGTGGGCTGGAAACACGTTTCGATGAAGTGGGGAATTTATACGGTCGCCTGAGTGGCACCGAATATCCACAGGAAGTGGTTCTGAGCGGTTCGCATATCGATACCGTGGTTAACGGCGGTAACCTCGACGGGCAATTCGGCGCGCTGGCGGCGTGGCTGGCAATTGACTGGTTGAAAACGCAATACGGCGCACCGTTACGTACGGTCGAAGTGGTGGCGATGGCAGAAGAAGAAGGCAGCCGCTTCCCGTATGTCTTCTGGGGCAGTAAAAATATCTTTGGGCTGGCGAATCCTGACGACGTGCGGAATATCTGTGATGCCAAAGGAAATAGTTTTGCCGATGCGATGAAGGCTTGCGGATTTACTCTGCCTAACGCCCCACTAACTCCGCGTCAGGATATAAAAGCCTTTGTTGAACTGCATATTGAACAGGGCTGTGTGCTGGAAAGTAATGGGCAATCAATTGGCGTGGTGAATGCAATTGTCGGGCAGCGTCGCTATACGGTGACGCTGAACGGCGAGTCAAACCATGCAGGCACCACGCCGATGGGTTATCGTCGTGATACGGTTTACGCTTTCAGTCGCATTTGCCATCAGTCGATCGAAAAAGCGAAAAAGATGGGCGATCCGCTGGTTCTGACCTTTGGCAAAGTAGAGCCGCGCCCGAATACGGTAAATGTGGTGCCGGGTAAAACCACGTTCACCATTGATTGTCGTCATACCGACGCTGCCGTGCTGCGCGATTTCACCCAACAGTTAGAAAACGACATGCGGGCGATTTGCGATGAAATGGACATTGGTATTGATATCGATTTATGGATGGACGAAGAACCCGTGCCGATGAATAAGGAGCTGGTCGCCACCCTGACAGAATTGTGTGAAAGAGAAAAACTGAATTACCGGGTGATGCACAGTGGTGCCGGGCACGACGCGCAAATTTTCGCGCCTCGCGTACCAACCTGCATGATTTTTATCCCCAGCATCAACGGGATCAGCCATAACCCGGCGGAACGCACCAATATTACTGACCTTGCCGAAGGGGTCAAAACGTTGGCACTCATGCTTTATCAACTTGCCTGGCAGAAATAAGGAGTCATAAATGGGATATTTAAATAACGTCACCGGTTACCGCGAAGATTTACTGGCTAACCGTGCGATTGTTAAACACGGTAATTTCGCACTGTTAACCCCGGATGGTCTGGTAAAAAATATTATTCCGGGCTTTGAAAATTGTGACGCGACAATCCTCTCCACGCCAAAGCTGGGTGCCTCTTTTGTTGATTATCTGGTCACACTGCATCAAAACGGTGGCAACCAACAGGGCTTCGGTGGCGAAGGCATTGAAACGTTCCTGTATGTGATCTCTGGAAATATCACTGCCAAAGCCGAAGGCAAAACATTTGCCTTAAGCGAAGGTGGCTATCTTTATTGCCCACCAGGCTCCTTAATGACGTTTGTTAACGCCCAGGCCGAAGACAGCCAAATCTTTTTATATAAGCGCCGCTATGTTCCGGTAGAAGGCCATGCACCGTGGCTGGTTTCTGGCAATGCCAGCGAACTGGAACGCATTCACTATGAAGGTATGGATGATGTGATCCTGCTGGATTTTCTGCCCAAAGAGTTAGGTTTTGATATGAACATGCATATCCTCTCTTTTGCACCAGGTGCCAGCCACGGTTATATCGAAACACACGTTCAGGAACATGGTGCCTATATTCTTTCCGGTCAGGGGGTTTATAACCTCGACAATAACTGGATCCCGGTGAAAAAAGGCGATTACATCTTTATGGGCGCTTATTCTTTACAGGCTGGTTATGGCGTAGGGCGTGGTGAAGCGTTCAGCTATATTTACTCGAAAGATTGCAACCGCGACGTAGAGATTTAAGTCATACCACTCGCCTGATTATTTTTAGCTATGTTGGATTTTGCCACGGTTTATACCGTGGCTTTTTTTGTAACATTGCCTGATGCGCTTCGCTTATCAGGCCTACATGACCTCTGCAATATATAGAATTTGCGCGATTTTCAGGAAGGATATAGTACTCATGCCGCATCCGGCATGAGTACTGCGCTCTTATACGAAATAAATCGCATCCGCTTTAAAGGCAAGAGTCAGTTTTTAATTCCCTGACCTATTTTAATGGCGCAGGCAATATTTCGCGCGCTGTTGAAGAGATTGGTTTCACCGCTGGCGAGCACTTCGGCTAAAGGTGCCAGACGAGGCAAAATGCTGAATAGCGCGTCAATGCCGTACTGGTGCACCACTTCCACGCCATCACCCAATACACCAGCAATCCCAATCACCGGTACATTAAACTGCTTCGCCACCGACGCAACGCCCAGCGGCGCTTTACCGCCTGCCGTTTGCGAGTCAATGCGCCCTTCCCCGGTGATCACCAGTGCTGCCCCCTGCACCGCCTGCGCAAGATTGACCGCATTCAACACAATCTCAATGCCCGGTTTAATATCCGCATTGAGAAATACCGCCGCCGCAATCCCCATACCGCCCGCAGCGCCGCCGCCCGCCATCTGACAGACATTAATTTCAGTTTGCTGTTGTAAAACACGGGCGTAATTTTGCAGCCCCTGTTCCAGCTCTTCAACCATCTCCGGCGTTGCCCCTTTTTGCGGGCCAAATACCGCCGCCGCGCCGCGTGCCCCTACCAGCGGGTTATCAACGTCACATGCCACTTCAATATGGCTGTTCGCCAGACGCGGATCGCATTCCTCCATCTCAATGCTTGCCACGCGCGCTAAATTGCCGCCGTTAGCCGCCAGCACCTGGCCGTCGGCATCAAGGAAACGCACACCAAGCGCCTGCGCCATGCCCATACCGCCGTCGACCGTCGCACTGCCGCCAATGCCGAGAATAATATGGCGAATGCCGTTATCCAGCGCATGGCGAATTAACTCCCCCGTACCAAAACTGGAGGCCAGCAACGGATTACGCTTTTCAGGCGCGACCAGCATCAGGCCACTTGCTGCCGCCATCTCAATCACCGCTGTTTTCCCGTCTCCGGTAAGGCCATAAAAAGCATTCACTTTTTCGCCCATCGGCCCGCAGACTTCAAGCGTCACGATGTTGCCACCCGTCGCGGCGACCATCGCATCCACCGTCCCTTCGCCGCCATCCGCTATCGGCAAACAGATATAGTGCGCATCGGGAAAGAGGGTCGAAAACCCGGCTTTAATTGCCTGACAACATTTTTCTGCACTTAAGCTCTCCTTAAAAGAGTCTGGCGCAATGACAATCTTCATTATCAATCCTTTTTCAACAAATTATTCGATGCGTTCCCACGGAATAAGATTATCCATAAGAACAGCCAGTAAAATTCCGACCAGTAAGCCGTTACTGAGCAGAGGACGAAGCGTTAATGGAAGGTCTTGCAAATACACAGGCGGTAATGCCATTAAAAATATGCCGACAAATAACGGCAATGCGAGTCGATAAATATTGCGCTCGGTAAACGTTATTTGCTGGCT
>NZ_JBQZXE010000101.1:0-13965 GCF_053555855.1 Shigella sp. SIG3 | reverse complement strand
CCCCAGAAGGGGCCGTTTATATTGCCAGACAGCGCTACTGATTAAGCGGATTTTTTCGCTTTTTTCTCAGCTTTAGCCGGAGCGGCTTCTTTTTTCGCTGCAGTTTCACCTTCTACATAATCACGACCGTAGTAGGTATCCAGCAGAATCTGTTTCAGCTCGGAGATCAGCGGGTAACGCGGGTTAGCGCCGGTGCACTGGTCATCGAATGCATCTTCAGACAGTTTATCCACGTTCGCCAGGAAGTCTGCTTCCTGAACGCCAGCTTCACGGATAGATTTCGGAATACCCAGTTCAGCTTTCAGCGTTTCCAGCCATGCCAGCAGTTTCTCGATCTTAGCAGCAGTACGGTCGCCCGGTGCGCTCAGACCCAGGTGGTCGGCAATTTCAGCATAACGACGGCGAGCCTGCGGACGGTCATACTGGCTGAATGCAGTCTGCTTGGTCGGGTTGTCGTTCGCATTGTAGCGAATAACGTTACAAATCAGCAGGGCGTTTGCCAGACCGTGCGGAATATGGAACTGGGAACCCAGTTTGTGCGCCATTGAGTGACATACCCCCAGGAAGGCGTTCGCAAATGCGATACCCGCGATAGTTGCTGCACTGTGAACACGTTCACGCGCTACCGGATTTTTAGACCCTTCGTGGTAGGACGCTGGCAGATATTCTTTCAGCAGTTTCAGTGCCTGCAGAGCCTGACCATCAGAGAACTCAGATGCCAGTACAGAAACATAAGCTTCCATGGCGTGAGTTACTGCGTCCAGACCACCGAAAGCACACAGGGACTTCGGCATGTCCATAACCAGGTTGGCGTCGACAATCGCCATATCCGGGGTCAGCGCATAGTCCGCCAGCGGGTATTTCTGACCAGTAGCGTCGTCAGTTACAACCGCAAACGGAGTGACTTCAGAACCTGTACCAGAAGTGGTGGTGACAGCGATCATTTTCGCTTTCACGCCCATTTTCGGGAACTTGTAGATACGTTTACGGATATCCATAAAGCGCAGCGCCAGCTCTTCGAAGTGAGTTTCCGGATGTTCGTACATAACCCACATGATCTTCGCGGCGTCCATCGGGGAACCACCACCCAGCGCGATAATCACGTCTGGTTTGAAGGAGTTTGCCAGTTCTGCACCTTTACGAACGATGCTCAGGGTCGGGTCCGCTTCTACTTCGAAGAAGACTTCAGTTTCAACGCCTGCTGCTTTCAGTACGGAAGTGATCTGATCAGCATAACCATTGTTGAACAGGAAGCGGTCAGTCACGATGAGCGCACGTTTGTGGCCATCAGTAATCACTTCATCCAGCGCGATTGGCAGGGAGCCACGGCGGAAGTAGATAGATTTCGGAAGTTTGTGCCACAACATGTTTTCAGCTCGCTTAGCAACGGTTTTCTTGTTGATCAGGTGTTTCGGACCAACGTTTTCAGAGATGGAGTTACCACCCCAGGAACCACAACCCAGAGTCAGGGAAGGTGCGAGTTTGAAGTTATACAGGTCACCGATACCACCCTGAGAAGCCGGGGTGTTAATCAGGATACGAGCTGTTTTCATTTTCTGACCGAAGTAAGAAACGCGAGCCGGTTGGTTATCCTGGTCAGTGTACAGGCAAGAGGTATGACCGATACCGCCCATAGCAACCAGTTTCTCTGCTTTTTCTACCGCGTCTTCGAAATCTTTAGCGCGGTACATTGCCAGAGTCGGGGACAGTTTTTCATGTGCGAACGGTTCGCTTTCATCAACAACGGTCACTTCACCGATCAGAATCTTGGTGTTTTCTGGTACAGAGAAGCCTGCCAGTTCAGCAATTTTATAGGCTGGCTGACCAACGATAGCCGCGTTCAGCGCACCATTTTTCAGGATAACATCCTGAACAGCTTTCAGCTCTTTACCCTGCAACAGATAGCCGCCGTGGGTTGCGAAACGTTCACGTACTGCGTCATAAACAGAGTCAACAACAACAACAGACTGTTCAGAAGCACAGATTACGCCGTTGTCGAAGGTTTTGGACATCAGTACAGATGCAACTGCACGTTTGATATCAGCAGTTTCATCAATAACAACTGGAGTGTTACCCGCGCCTACACCGATAGCTGGTTTACCGGAGCTGTATGCGGCTTTAACCATGCCCGGACCACCAGTCGCGAGGATCAGGTTGATGTCTGGGTGGTGCATCAGTGCGTTAGACAGTTCAACAGAAGGTTGATCGATCCAGCCGATCAGATCTTTCGGAGCACCGGCAGCGATAGCAGCCTGCAGAACGATATCAGCCGCTTTGTTGGTTGCATCTTTTGCACGCGGGTGCGGGGAGAAGATAATGGCGTTACGGGTCTTCAGGCTGATCAGCGATTTGAAGATAGCAGTTGAAGTCGGGTTAGTGGTCGGAACGATACCGCAAATAATACCGATTGGTTCAGCGATAGTGATGGTACCAAAAGTGTCGTCTTCAGACAGAACACCACAGGTTTTTTCATCTTTATAGGCGTTGTAGATATATTCAGAAGCAAAGTGGTTTTTGATCACTTTATCTTCGACGATACCCATGCCGGATTCGGCAACGGCCATTTTCGCGAGTGGGATTCGAGCATCTGCAGCAGCCAGAGCGGCGGCGCGGAAGATTTTGTCTACTTGCTCTTGAGTGAAACTGGCATATTCACGCTGGGCTTTTTTTACACGCTCTACGAGTGCGTTAAGTTCAGCGACATTAGTAACAGCCATAATGCTCTCCTGATAATGTTAAACTTTTTTAGTAAATCATCTGCTCGAATACGAGAGTATAGTCAGTGCGGTGATGATTTGCTTAACCGATGAAAATCAAAAGCTTATTCGCGCTCACACTCACTGTGATTTACTAAAAGAGTTTAAACATTAGAGTTATTATCTCTAATGCGTCACTTCCAGGTGGCGTAAGCAAGATTACTCACTTCTGGGTACTGATTACGTGATCCAAATCAAATTTTTGCAAAGCTGACACCTTTCAGCATCGCTTTTCGCCATTATAGCTAACAGTTAATAAATTGTAGTATGATTTGGTGGCTACATTAGCATGTTTTGCACAACTAGATAACAATAACGAATGATAGCAATTTTAAGTAGTTAGGAGGTGAAAAATGCTGTCAAAAGGCGTATTGTCAGCGCGTCTTTTCAACCTTATTTATGGCTAACATTATCCGGCTTTTGCTTCGGAGCTAACCGTGATTCAGACCCTTTTTGATTTTCCCGTTTACTTCAAATTTTTCATCGGGTTATTTGCGCTGGTCAACCCGGTAGGGATTATTCCCGTCTTTATCAGCATGACCAGTTATCAGACAGCGGCAGCGCGAAACAAAACTAACCTTACAGCCAACCTGTCTGTGGCCATTATCTTGTGGATCTCGCTTTTTCTCGGCGACACGATTCTACAACTTTTTGGTATATCAATTGATTCGTTCCGTATCGCCGGGGGCATCCTGGTGGTGACGATAGCGATGTCGATGATCAGCGGCAAGCTTGGCGAGGATAAACAGAACAAGCAAGAAAAATCAGAAACCGCGGTACGTGAAAGTATTGGTGTGGTGCCATTGGCGTTGCCGTTGATGGCGGGGCCAGGGGCGATCAGTTCTACCATCGTCTGGGGTACGCGTTATCACAGCATTAGCTATCTGTTTGGTTTCTTTGTGGCTATTGCATTGTTCGCTTTATGTTGCTGGGGATTGTTCCGCATGGCACCGTGGCTGGTACGGGTTTTACGCCAGACCGGCATCAACGTGATTACGCGTATTATGGGGCTATTGCTGATGGCATTGGGGATTGAATTTATCGTTACTGGTATTAAGGGGATTTTCCCCGGCCTGCTTAATTAATTCCTTTCAAATGAAACGGAGCTGCCATGCTCCGTTTACTTCGTCATTATTTTTACTTTGTTCCCGCGCAGTTATCAAAAGCAAAAGGAATAGGTAAAAATATTCTTCTCAAATTACAGTTAGTTATAAGGATTTCCTTAACTGCTTCTCCTCATCATCATGTTATTTTCGCCACATCATAATCCTGGGCTTGCTGAAGAATAATTGAAATGATATTAGTAATTCCACTACCTTTGGTAGAGGAAAGTGCTAAATAATAATCAATTGTTAAATTATTGTGCATTTCACTACTGGAACTGTAATCAGAAAAGATAGACATGCTTAGCCAATCTCTATTTGATTGAATTGAAAGATGTTTGTTAAGGCATGGATGCAAGCTATAGATTCTGATACGGTCAATAAAAGAGAATCGCTTAACAATTTTGCAAAATGTATTGGCGAGTAAGAACCGCATTTGGTACTTTCCGGGCAACCGCCAGACGATTCTTTATTGGTAATGAGAATAATTAACAATTAAAGAGCGTCGCGAAAGAATAATGTGTCTCGACAGGGGAGACACAGTACGAATCGACATAAGGTGATCGTCTGAATCACCAGAATAAATAAAGTCGGTGATAGTAATACGTAACGATAAAGTAACCTGACAGCAGAAAGTCTCCGAGCCTGTGCAGGGTCCCAATCCGGGATTACACATGCTGGTTAATACCAGTAATTATAATGAGGGAGTCCAAAAAACAATGACCAACATCACCAAGAGAAGTTTAGTAGCAGCTGGCGTTCTGGCTGCGCTAATGGCAGGGAATGTCGCGCTGGCAGCTGATGTACCCGCAGGCGTCACACTGGCGGAAAAACAAACACTGGTACGTAACAATGGTTCAGAAGTTCAGTCATTAGATCCGCACAAAATTGAAGGTGTTCCGGAGTCTAATATCAGCCGAGACCTGTTTGAAGGCTTACTGGTCAGCGATCTTGACGGTCATCCAGCACCTGGCGTCGCTGAATCCTGGGATAATAAAGACGCGAAAGTCTGGACCTTCCATTTGCGTAAAGATGCGAAATGGTCTGATGGCACGCCAGTCACAGCACAAGACTTTGTGTATAGCTGGCAACGTTCTGTTGATCCGAACACTGCTTCTCCGTATGCCAGTTATCTGCAATATGGGCATATCGCCGGTATTGATGAAATTCTTGAAGGGAAAAAACCGATTACCGATCTCGGCGTGAAAGCTATTGATGATCACACATTAGAAGTCACCTTAAGTGAACCCGTTCCGTACTTCTATAAATTACTTGTTCACCCATCAACTTCACCGGTGCCAAAAGCCGCTATCGAGAAATTCGGCGAAAAATGGACCCAGCCTGGTAATATCGTCACCAACGGTGCCTATACCTTAAAAGATTGGGTCGTAAACGAACGAATCGTTCTTGAACGCAGCCCGACCTACTGGAACAACGCGAAAACCGTTATTAACCAGGTAACCTATTTGCCTATTGCTTCTGAAGTTACCGATGTCAACCGCTACCGTAGTGGTGAAATCGACATGACGTATAACAACATGCCGATCGAATTGTTCCAGAAGCTGAAAAAAGAGATCCCGGACGAAGTTCACGTTGATCCATACCTGTGCACTTACTATTACGAAATTAACAACCAGAAACCGCCATTCAACGATGTGCGTGTGCGTACCGCACTGAAACTAGGTATGGACCGCGATATCATTGTTAATAAAGTGAAAGCGCAGGGCGACATGCCCGCCTATGGTTACACTCCACCGTATACTGATGGCGCAAAATTGACTCAGCCAGAATGGTTTGGCTGGAGCCAGGAAAAACGTAACGAAGAAGCGAAAAAACTGCTGGCTGAAGCGGGTTATACCGCAGACAAACCGTTGACCATCAACCTGCGGTATAACACCTCCGATCTGCATAAAAAGCTGGCGATTGCTGCCTCTTCATTGTGGAAGAAAAACATTGGTGTAAACGTCAAACTGGTTAACCAGGAGTGGAAAACGTTCCTCGACACCCGTCACCAGGGCACTTTTGATGTGGCCCGTGCAGGCTGGTGTGCAGACTACAACGAACCAACTTCCTTCCTGAACACCATGCTGTCGAACAGCTCGATGAATACCGCGCATTATAAGAGCCCGGCCTTTGACAGCATTATGGCGGAAACGCTGAAAGTGACTGACGAGGCGCAGCGCACAGCTCTGTACACTAAAGCAGAACAACAGCTGGATAAGGATTCGGCCATTGTTCCTGTTTATTACTACGTGAATGCGCGTCTGGTGAAACCGTGGGTTGGTGGCTATACCGGCAAAGATCCGCTGGATAATACCTATACCCGGAATATGTACATTGTGAAGCACTAATGGCAATACGTGGGGCAGGAGTGTCCTGCTCCACGGTGTCTGATTTTTATCGCATTACAGAAGGCACAGGCCAGAAGGTAGGGCAATGTTAAAATTTATTCTACGTCGCTGTCTGGAAGCGATTCCGACGCTATTTATTCTTATTACTATTTCGTTCTTTATGATGCGCCTCGCGCCGGGAAGCCCTTTTACCGGCGAACGTACTTTACCGCCAGAAGTGATGGCCAATATCGAAGCGAAATATCATCTTAATGATCCGATCATGACACAGTATTTCAGCTACCTGAAACAACTGGCGCATGGCGATTTCGGTCCATCGTTTAAATATAAAGATTATTCGGTCAATGACCTGGTGGCATCCAGTTTTCCCGTTTCTGCCAAACTGGGAGCCGCCGCATTTTTCCTTGCGGTAATACTGGGTGTTAGTGCTGGCGTTATTGCCGCATTAAAACAAAACACCAAATGGGACTATACCGTGATGGGGCTGGCAATGACCGGGGTTGTTATCCCCAGTTTTGTGGTTGCGCCATTATTAGTCATGATATTTGCGATCATTTTGCATTGGCTGCCGGGCGGTGGCTGGAATGGTGGGGCGCTTAAATTCATGATATTGCCGATGGTGGCGTTGTCACTCGCCTATATCGCCAGTATTGCGCGTATTACCCGTGGCTCTATGATTGAAGTATTACACTCCAACTTTATTCGTACTGCCCGGGCGAAAGGGTTACCTATGCGGCGGATCATTTTACGCCACGCATTAAAACCTGCTCTGTTACCCGTGCTCTCCTATATGGGCCCCGCATTTGTCGGCATTATTACCGGTTCTATGGTCATCGAAACCATTTATGGTTTGCCGGGGATTGGGCAACTGTTCGTTAATGGCGCATTGAACCGTGACTATTCCTTAGTGTTAAGCCTGACCATCCTGGTTGGTGCGTTAACCATTTTGTTTAATGCCATTGTCGATGTGCTATATGCGGTTATCGACCCGAAAATCCGTTACTGATACTGGAGCTCGCGATGATGTTAAGTAAGAAAAACAGCGAGACGCTGGAAAATTTCAGTGAAAAGCTGGAGGTCGAAGGGCGCAGCTTGTGGCAGGACGCACGTCGACGTTTTATGCATAACCGTGCGGCGGTTGCCAGTCTGATAGTGCTGGTGCTGATCGCGTTATTTGTAATCCTGGCACCGATGCTTTCCCAGTTTGCCTATGACGATACTGACTGGGCGATGATGTCCAGCGCCCCGGATATGGAGTCCGGTCACTACTTTGGTACTGACTCATCCGGTCGCGACCTGCTTGTGCGCGTTGCGATTGGCGGGCGTATCTCACTCATGGTCGGTGTTGCTGCGGCACTGGTGGCAGTGGTCGTGGGGACACTTTATGGTTCGCTTTCCGGTTATCTGGGCGGTAAAGTGGATTCGGTAATGATGCGTCTGCTGGAAATCCTCAACTCCTTCCCATTCATGTTCTTCGTCATTTTGCTGGTGACCTTTTTCGGCCAAAACATCCTGCTGATTTTCGTGGCGATTGGCATGGTTTCCTGGCTGGATATGGCTCGTATTGTGCGTGGGCAAACCCTGAGTCTGAAGCGCAAAGAGTTTATTGAGGCGGCACAAGTTGGCGGTGTATCGACGCCGGGCATTGTTATTCGCCACATTGTGCCGAACGTACTCGGTGTGGTGGTGGTCTACGCATCGCTACTGGTGCCCAGCATGATCCTCTTTGAATCTTTCCTTAGCTTCCTGGGGTTGGGTACGCAAGAGCCGTTAAGCAGCTGGGGGGCATTGCTGAGTGATGGCGCGAACTCGATGGAAGTCTCTCCATGGTTACTGTTGTTCCCAGCGGGATTCCTTGTGGTGACACTGTTTTGTTTCAACTTTATCGGCGATGGCTTGCGTGATGCCCTCGACCCGAAAGATCGTTAAGGAGTGCAGCCATGAGCGTAATTGAAACTGCAACTGTGCCGCTCGCACAACAACAGGCTGACGCACTGCTGAACGTGAAAGATTTGCGTGTCACCTTTAGTACCCCGGACGGCGACGTCACGGCGGTCAATGATTTAAATTTTTCCCTACGTGCCGGAGAAACGCTGGGCATTGTAGGTGAGTCTGGTTCGGGTAAATCGCAAACTGCATTTGCGTTGATGGGCCTGTTGGCTGCCAACGGACGCATTGGCGGAGCGGCAACCTTCAATGGGCGTGAAATCCTCAATTTGCCAGAGCGTGAACTCAATAAACTGCGCGCTGAACAAATCTCAATGATTTTTCAGGACCCAATGACTTCGTTGAATCCCTATATGCGCGTCGGTGAGCAGTTGATGGAAGTGCTGATGCTGCATAAGAACATGAGCAAAGCTGAGGCGTTTGAAGAGTCGGTGCGGATGCTCGATGCGGTAAAAATGCCGGAAGCACGTAAACGCATGAAAATGTACCCGCACGAATTTTCTGGCGGCATGCGTCAGCGAGTCATGATTGCGATGGCATTGCTATGTCGACCTAAGTTGCTGATTGCGGATGAACCCACTACAGCGCTGGACGTCACCGTACAGGCGCAGATCATGACGCTATTGAATGAACTGAAGCGGGAATTTAATACTGCCATCATTATGATCACCCACGATCTTGGCGTGGTGGCGGGGATCTGTGACAAAGTGCTGGTAATGTACGCCGGGCGCACGATGGAATATGGCAATGCGCGCGATGTCTTTTATCAACCCGTTCATCCTTATTCTATCGGTTTGCTCAACGCGGTGCCGCGTCTTGATGCGGAAGGTGAAACAATGTTGACCATCCCGGGTAATCCGCCAAACTTGCTGCGATTACCGAAAGGTTGCCCGTTCCAGCCACGTTGTCCACATGCGATGGAAATTTGTAGTAGCGCACCGCCGCTGGAAGAGTTTACGCCTGGCCGTCTGCGTGCTTGCTTTAAACCGGTGGAGGAACTGTTATGAATGCTGTAACTGAAGGAAGAAAAGTCCTCCTTGAAATCGCCGATCTTAAAGTGCACTTTGAAATCAAAGATGGCAAACAGTGGTTCTGGCAACCGCCGAAAACGCTCAAAGCCGTCGATGGTGTCACTCTTCGCCTGTATGAAGGGGAAACATTAGGTGTGGTAGGGGAATCGGGATGCGGTAAGTCCACCTTTGCTCGCGCCATCATCGGTTTGGTCAAGGCGACCGACGGTCATGTTGCCTGGTTAGGTAAAGAGTTGCTGGGCATGAAGCCCGATGAATGGCGTGCCGTTCGCAGTGATATTCAGATGATTTTCCAGGATCCGTTGGCATCGCTAAACCCGCGTATGACCATCGGCGAGATCATCGCTGAACCACTGCGTACTTATCATCCGAAAATGTCACGCCAGGAAGTTCGCGAGCGCGTGAAGGCGATGATGCTGAAAGTCGGGTTATTGCCTAACCTGATTAACCGCTATCCGCATGAGTTCTCCGGTGGGCAGTGCCAGCGTATCGGGATTGCTCGTGCTCTTATTCTTGAACCGAAGCTGATTATCTGCGATGAGCCGGTTTCGGCGCTGGACGTGTCAATTCAGGCGCAGGTGGTCAACCTGCTCCAGCAGCTGCAACGTGAGATGGGATTGTCATTAATTTTTATTGCTCATGACCTGGCCGTGGTAAAACACATTTCCGATCGTGTGTTGGTGATGTATCTCGGCCATGCAGTAGAACTGGGGACCTATGATGAGGTCTACCACAATCCACTACATCCTTACACCAGGGCATTGATGTCGGCAGTCCCCATACCTGATCCGGATCTGGAGAAGAACAAAACCATCCAGTTACTGGAAGGGGAATTACCGTCGCCGATCAACCCGCCTTCCGGTTGTGTTTTCCGTACCCGTTGCCCGATTGCCGGTCCGGAGTGCGCCAAAACACGTCCTGTTCTGGAGGGGAGTTTCAGACACGCCGTTTCTTGCCTGAAAGTCGATCCGCTTTAAAAACAATAAGGGCTGACAGTTGTCAGCCCTTTTTCACGCTAAAAGCGATTATTTATTCCCGCCAGATGATATGGCAAAGTTTGTGATCTTTTTCGCGGCATAACAGAATGCGGGCGAAAACATCGTTGATTTCACCATCTTCACTGTCCGCCAGACCAATCACCACTTCGGCAAAAAAGTCCGGGTTCAAATCGAAATCAACATGTTCCTGCCAGTCTTCCGCCGGATCGAATAACTCCGCGCCGCCGCGCTCTTCAAACTGAAGATTGAACAGCAGAACATCAGCTGGATCGAGATTGTCGGCAGCCAGTTCGAGAAAAATATCGTAGGCCTGCTTAAGCGTTTCATCTTCAGTCAGGCGATTGTTTAGATCCATATCCATAGTCACTACCTGTTTAACCTCTGTTGGCGACGTTTTACAGCAACGGGCTGAAGAAGTAAAACAGTCGCTCGGCGACACGTTGCCATAATGGACGTTTTAGCCATAAACGGGCATCGAGCAGACGTGAACGCGAAATATAATCGTCCTGAACGGCGGCAAGGTCTGCACCAAAACCTTTATCGTCGATTGCCAGGGTAATCTCGAAATTCAGCCACAGACTACGCATATCAAGGTTAACGGTGCCAACCAGACTTAGTTCGCCATCGACCAGCACGCTCTTGGTATGCAGTAACCCGCCTTCAAACTGATAAATTTTAACCCCAGCAGCAAGCAGTTCCGTAAAGAATGCGCGACTGGCCCAGCCGACCAGCATCGAGTCATTTTTTCGCGGAAGGATAATACTGACATCCACCCCGCGCTGCGCCGCCGTGCAAATCGCATGAAGTAAATCATCGCTTGGCACAAAGTAGGGCGTGGTCATGATCAAATATTCATGCGCCGAATAAGCCGCAGTCAATAATGCCTGGTGAATGAGATCTTCCGGAAAGCCGGGGCCAGAAGCAATTGTGTGAATGGTGTGACCACTGGCCTGTTCAAACGGCATAATATTGACATCTGGTGGTGGCGGCAGAATACGTTTTCCGGTTTCAATCTCCCAGTCGCAGGAATAAATAATCCCCATCGCGGTGGCGATGGGGCCTTCCATACGCGCCATCAGATCAATCCATTGCCCTACGCCCGCATCTTGTTTGAAGTAGCGAGGATCGACCATATTCATGCTGCCGGTGTACGCGATGTAATTATCGATCATGATCATCTTGCGATGTTGGCGCAGGTCCATACGGCGTAAAAACACACGCATCAGATTGACCTTTAAGGCTTCGACCACTTCAATACCGGCATTACGCATTAGCTCGGGCCACGGGCTGCGGAAAAAAGCCACACTCCCGGCGGAGTCGAGCATCAATCGGCAATGAATACCACGCCGTGCAGCCGCCATTAATGATTCAGCCACCTGGTCCGCCATGCCGCCGGGCTGCCAGATATAAAACACCATCTCAATATTATGGCGCGCGAGCTGGATGTCGCGGATTAACGCCTGCATCACATCATCTGACTCGGTCATCAGTTGTAGCTGATTCCCTTTGACCCCAGCGATCCCCTGACGACGCTCGCAAAGCTTGAATAATGGCGCAGCGACACTGCTATTTTCTTCGGCGAAGATATGCTTACAGGCTTTAAGGTCGTTAAGCCATTTTGCGGTGGAAGGCCACATCGCTCTGGCGCGCTCAGCGCGGCGTTTGCCTAAATGGAGCTCGCCAACGGCAAGATAGGCAATAATTCCGACTAACGGCAGAATGTAAATAATCAACAGCCAGGCCATCGCGGAGGGAACTGCGCGTCGTTTCATTAGAATGCGTAAAGTTACGCCTGCAATGAGCAACCAGTATCCCAGAATGGCCAACCAACTCACCAACGTATAAACGGTTGTCATAGATTAGAAATCCTTTTGAAAGCGCATTGTTATGAGTTTACGCATATGGATTCATCTGGCAAATAAAAACGCGGGAAAAGCACTGGTCAGCGTCGGGGGCGGGGGTATAATGACCATTCTGTTATTGCATAGAGTAGTTAACATGAAGCGGAGTAGAACGGAAGTGGGGCGCTGGCGCATGCAGCGTCAGGCTAGCCGACGTAAATCGCGTTGGCTTGAGGGGCAATCGCGCCGAAATATGCGTATCCACAGCATCAGGAAGTGCATTCTAAACAAACAGCGTAACTCGTTATTGTTTGCGATCTACAATATCTAAATGTACTGGGCACCATTGCGGTGCCCAATAAGTTTACTCTTCCGTCGTTAAACTCTATTTTTGCGCCGATTCTTTACTGTCAGCTTTCGTTTCTTGTTCATCGTTATCGCTGAAAATACCATGACCTGAGTTCAACAACATTGAAACGAGCATATCATTATTAATCTCTTCACCATTTAAAACTCGCGCCAGAATTTCGCTGCCAAACAGTTGCGGTGAGAGAATGATATCCGGATGTACCATCTTAATCTTATTCAGGTTTTTGCTATCACTGACGGCGAGAACTGTTTTGACATCACTGCTCATATCTTTTGCCGAGAGTACAACAAACGCGTTATCTGCATCGTTATCACTCAGCGCCAGAATGGCCCGGCAACGATCGATTCCCGCTTTCTTTAATACTGAACTGTCATTACTGTCACCGGGGATAACATCAGCGTTATCGCCTAAGCGTTGCTCAAGTTGCTTGATATCATCTTCAGGCAAGTTGCTGATAACCGTTACGTTTTGTCCGCGTTGATTCAGTTGCAGGATCGTATTGATGGCGAGAATCGAATGTCCGCAAACAATAAAATGATCTTTACGATGCATTGTATGATTGTTTCCTTTTAAAAGTTTGTTGAATCCCCCGCGGATAAGCGGACCAAAAATTGAGGTCATAGATGTGGCAAAAACGGTAATGCCGGAAATAATGACCGAAATAGTGAACAATCGTGCTGATTCAGAAACAGGGACAATATCTCCATAGCCGACGGTTGACATGGTTTCTATCGAAAAATAGAACGCGGTCATCAAACTTTCTATTCGCGGATTAAAACCTTCGCTTAAATAAAGTGCACCGTAGGTTGAGTAAAACAGTAATGTCGTGAAACTAATAAATGCAAAAATTGTCCCGGCTGCGGCGCTACTGTGGGAGAAGTCTTTGCGCAGTATCAGCAAAAACACCAGCGTAAAAATGCAAAATCCAATACTAAATTTCAGCCAGGGATAAAAATGCAGGGTGTAAATTAGCGCTATCAACAACAAAATGATACTGATTGCCCATGCGAGCTTTGCCCGGAACAGTAAGCCAATGGAGTTCAGGACAAGAAAGACGCCGAGCATAAATAGTGGGGCGTTTGCCAGCAAGGAGAGATCCAACTCTGAAAATGCTTTGATATGGAAAATATCAAGCAAATTGACCGACATACCATAGATTGTTTTAAAAATAAGCAATCCATTTAAAAAGACGGCCAGCGCGAGAATGTCGTGCCGTAGGGTCACCCATAAATTTGTTGCTGTTTGTTTGAATGTAGCCCAGTGACTCACTGATACCTCTGTAACCACAATTTTGTTTAATTATCTTAGCGTGCACATTTTCTGAACATACATGCAGCGCGTGAATGTGTTAAACAATAGTAGATGACTTTATCCGCAGTAATCAAAGGTTTTGAGTGAGCAACTCTGCGTCAGGAAAGGGCTTTTTTCCTGAACATGCTCACATCATATAAAGAAATACAGATAAAGTTATTATCTGCTTGTGGTAGTGAATGCACTGACCGGCTATAAGGAAAGGCCAAACAAGAACACGGTTGCAAAAACCGTGCCCTTAAATATTGGATCTCTAT
>NZ_JBQZXE010000100.1:0-14013 GCF_053555855.1 Shigella sp. SIG3 | reverse complement strand
TGAGATCCGTATTAATTTTGCCAAAAAACAACTGGAAATGACCAACTATTCCGTGACGGATATTGCGTTTGAGGCCGGTTATAGTAGCCCGAGTTTGTTTATTAAAACGTTTAAGAAATTAACGTCCTTTACGCCTAAGAGATATCGTAAGAAATTGACTGAATTTAATCAGTAAGTCGTTATACCTGACAATTCACATATCTGTCCTGTTGCTGGATTATTTATGTCCGGGGGGGCAGATATGCCAGATATCAGTATTCTGTACTGAAGGGAGAAATTATGAGCCAGAAATTAAAAGTCGTCACTATTGGTGGCGGGAGCAGCTATACCCCGGAGTTACTGGAAGGATTTATTAAGCGTTATCACGAATTGCCGGTCAGCGAATTATGGCTGGTGGATGTCGAGGGTGGCAAAGCTAAACTGGATATTATTTTCGATCTCTGCCAACGGATGATTGATAACGCTGGCGTCCCGATGAAGCTTTATAAAACGCTGGATTGCCGCGAAGCATTGAAAGATGCTGATTTCGTTACTACCCAACTGCGCGTTGGCCAATTACCGGCGCGTGAACTGGATGAACGTATTCCATTAAGTCATGGTTATCTTGGTCAGGAAACCAACGGCGCGGGCGGTTTGTTTAAAGGTCTGCGTACCATTCCGGTGATTTTTGACATCGTAAAAGATGTCGAAGAACTTTGTCCGAATGCATGGGTGATTAACTTCACTAACCCGGCGGGAATGGTTACTGAAGCCGTTTATCGTCATACCGGATTTAAACGCTTTATCGGCGTGTGTAATATTCCGATCGGCATGAAGATGTTTATTCACGATGTTCTGATGCTGAAAGACAGCGATGATTTATCTATCGATTTGTTTGGCCTCAACCATATGGTGTTCATTAAGAATGTGCTGGTAAATGGCAAGTCGCGCTTTGCCGAATTGCTTGATGGTGTGGCATCCGGGCAGTTAAAAGCATCTGGCGTTAAAAATATTTTCGATCTGCCATTTAGCGAAGGCTTAATTCGTTCTCTGAATCTGTTGCCGTGTTCTTATTTGCTTTATTACTTCAAGCAAAAAGAGATGCTGGCTATTGAAATGGGCGAATACTACAAAGGCGGCGCACGAGCGCAGGTAGTACAGAAAGTCGAGAAACAACTTTTTGAGCTGTATAAAAACCCGGAGTTGAAAGTTAAGCCGAAAGAACTGGAACAGCGCGGTGGGGCTTATTACTCTGATGCAGCGTGCGAAGTGATCAACGCTATCTACAACGACAAGCAAGCTGAACATTACGTTAATATCCCGCATCATGGGCATATTGATAATATTCCGGCAGACTGGGCGGTAGAAATGACCTGTAAGCTGGGGCGCGATGGCGCGACGCCACATCCGCGCATTACGCATTTCGATGATAAAGTGATGGGGCTGATTCACACCATTAAAGGCTTCGAGATTGCTGCCAGCAACGCCGCACTTAGCGGAGAATTTAACGATGTGTTACTGGCGCTAAACCTTAGTCCGTTGGTGCATTCCGATCGCGATGCTGAGCTGCTGGCACGCGAGATGATTCTGGCGCACGAGAAATGGCTGCCAAATTTTGCCGACTGCATCGCAGAGCTTAAAAAAGCACATTAACCGAGGCTGATTATGGAACGCTTACTGATTGTTAATGCCGATGATTTTGGCTTAAGCAAAGGTCAGAACTACGGCATTATCGAGGCCTGTCGCAATGGGATTGTCACATCGACGACGGCGCTGGTGAATGGGCAGGCTATTGACCATGCGGTGCAGTTGAGTCGTGATGAACCGAGTCTGGCCATAGGGATGCACTTTGTCCTTACTATGGGCAAGCCACTGACAGCTATGCCGGGGTTAACCCGCGATGGTGTGCTGGGAAAATGGATCTGGCAGTTGGCAGAAGAAGATGCTTTACCGCTGGAAGAAATTACTCAGGAGCTTGCCAGTCAGTATTTGCGTTTCATTGAGCTATTTGGACGCAAACCTACGCATCTTGATAGCCATCATCATGTGCATATGTTCCCGCAGATTTTCCCGATTGTTGCCAGGTTTGCGGCTGAAGAGGGGATTGCGTTGCGCATCGACCGTCAGCCGCTATCTAACGCTGGTGATTTACCGGCTAATCTGCGCAGTTCGCAGGGATTCAGTAGCGCGTTTTATGGTGAAGAGATTAGCGAGGCACTGTTCCTGCAAGTGCTGGATGACGCAAGCCATCGGGGTGATCCTTCGCTGGAGGTGATGTGTCATCCGGCGTTTATCGATAATACTATCCGTCAGAGTGCTTACTGTTTCCCACGGTTAACGGAGCTGGAAGTGCTGACATCAGCGTCGTTGAAATATGCAATTGCTGAGCGTGGTTATCGGTTGGGTAGTTATCTTGATGTGTAAGTAAGGTGGTAAGGTCACTCCCCAGGGGACGTGACCTTATCCATATTTACGCCGGAATTTTGTCAATCTTAGGAATGCGTGACCACACGCGGTGTTCTGCCATCAGCGTTAACAGTTCATCCATAAAACTACCGTCGGTGCTGTCAGCTTCCACAATCCCTTCTTCACCCTGGTCAGCTACCTTGATTGTTGCTTTAAACTTGCGCGCGTCTCCCGCCAGCGCAATCGGTTTAAGGTGTTTGTAGGCTTCCATCAGATAGTAGTTGGCATCGCCGTTGTCAGCGATATCCGCGATATTGCCGCAAGGGACAATGACCGCATCGACCGTCAGCGAAGGTGCACCGGCAAAGGTAGCGGCTATAGGCAACACCGTACCGTCATCCGCAGTCACTTCACCCATTCGGGAGTAGAGCAGTTTGGCATGAACGCCTTTGGCCTTCAGGGCCTTGAGAATGGCAAGAAGGTCTGCCGATCTCACTTCATCATTAAGTAAAATCGCTACCACGCGACCTTTCACATCACCGTCAGGAATGGCGTACAAACTTAAGGATGGATCCTTTTTCAGACCGTTGACGTCCGGAGGTGGGGTGATATTCAGCTGGTCGTCAGTCAGTTCGATACCGAGATTTTTCGCCACCGCCTGGGCCAGAGTGAGATCAATATGCGCCAGCTGGTCAACAACGTGCTCACGAATATACGGACGAACGACTTTGCTTAACTCAAAACTGAAACCATCGACAATATGGCGCTGCTCGAATGGCGTCTGACTTAGCCAGAACAGACGCGGATGGGAATAATATTCGCCAAACGATGGGCTGCGCTCGCGAACTTTATTGCCTTCCACGCGCTCTTGGTATGATTCAAAACCGCCGCGTTTCGGCCCCGGTGGTGTTTCGCGCGGCCAGTTATCGTTGATCGAGTTCGGTTCATAATTCGCCGGGTTAGTGTCGATCCCCATACGATGCATGCCGTCACGCTGGAAATTATGGTAAGGGCAGGTCGGGCGGTTAATCGGAATCTCATGGAAATTCGGCCCACCAAGACGACTGATTTGTGTATCGGTATAGGAGAACAAACGTCCCTGCAACAGGGGATCGTTGGTGAAGTCCAGACCAGGAACAATATGACCTGGATGGAATGCTGCTTGTTCGTTTTCGGCAAAGAAGTTATCCGGATTGCGATTGAGCACCATTTTGCCGACACGCTGAACGGGCACCAGTTCTTCCGGGATCAGTTTGGTTGGATCGAGAAGATCGAAGTCGAACTTGAATTCATCTTCTTCAGGAATCAACTGGAAGCCCAGTTCGTATTCCGGAAAATCGCCTGCTTCAATGGCTTCCCACAACTCGCGGCGGTGGAAGTCCGGGTCACGTCCGGTGAGTTTTTGTGCTTCATCCCAAACGAGTGAGGCTTTACCTGCCAGTGGTTTCCAGTGGAAACGTACAAACGTTGCCTTCCCTTCGGCATTAATCAGGCGGAAGGTGTGAATACCGAAGCCTTCCATGGTGCGGTAACTGCGGGGGATGCCGCGATCCGACATCGCCCACATCACGTTGTGCAGAGTTTCAGGTTGCAGAGAAACATAATCCCAGAAAGTATCGTGGGCACTTTGCCCTTGTGGAATTGCCCAGTGCGGTTCTGGTTTTACCGCATGAACAAAATCGGGGAATTTATGCGCATCCTGGATAAAGAAGATTGGCGTGTTATTGCCAACGAGGTCAAAAATACCCTCTTCAGTATAGAACTTGGTGGCAAAACCACGGATATCACGCACGGTATCGGCAGAGCCAGCGCCACCCTGAACGGTAGAGAACCTAACAAATACTGGGGTGATTTTGTTCGGATCTGAGAGGAAATCCGCTTTGGTGATATCGCTTAAGCTTTTATATGGCTGGAAATAACCGTGAGCTGCTGATCCGCGTGCATGAACAATACGTTCCGGGATGCGCTCATGGTCAAAGTGGGTGATTTTCTCGCGCAGAATAAAATCTTCCAGCAGCGTTGGACCACGGTTACCGGCACGCAGTGAGTTTTGATCATCGGCGATGCGCACGCCCTGATTAGTGGTCAGCGCATAATTTTCACTGCCTTTGCGTACGTCTTCCAGAGAATTAAGTTTTTCGTTACGTGTATCAGGGGCTTTCAGGCTCCCAGGGGCGGTAGGTTGTGCACCTGGCGGTGTTGGTTCAGCCGCTGGACGATGAGATCCGTCCTCAGGTGCCAGTGAGTCCATCCCCGGTTTCGCTTCGCTGGAATCGTGTAGTGGTGACTGGTGCTGATGTGGGTTCTTTTCGTTATGTTGCGACATTGAACTCGTCTCCTTAATTTATTACTGAAAGGGCCGCTGTTTTGGTCAAAAAACTCTCTAACTATAGACCACCAGCCAGATTCCGCTTCGGAGACTATTCTGGAAACGGTGTTATGAAATACACGCAAAGCGGGACGTACAGGGGCTAAATCGGCTAAACTACAGTTTTTCTAATTTTTAATATGCGTTTAGTGAAGCCAGTAATGAAGAAACCGCTCCGCCAGCAAAACCGCCAGATTATTAGCTATGTCCCACGCACGGAACCCGCGCCGCCAGAACATGCGATAAAGATGGATTCGTTTCGTGATGTCTGGATGCTGCGTGGCAAATATGTTGCGTTTGTACTGATGGGAGAGTCATTTCTGCGCTCACCGGCGTTTACTGTGCCTGAATCTGCCCAACGTTGGGCAAATCAGATCCGCCAGGAAGGGGAAGTGACTGAGTAAGGATTACATACCTCCTGGTTTTGCCGGGAGTTACAGGACCTGAAATTCTGCATTTCGTTGCTACATTCATTCAAACCACCTGTAACAAAAAGCTGCCTTTGACGAGCTATTGCTATAAATAAGTGATCTTTTTTCTTTAATTGTTTATTTATTTTAAAATGGTTAAGTTTTGCTAATCATGATGAGTTATTTTTGATAGTTCATCCTGTGGCGTCGCTCTTAAACTTATATTGTAAATGGCTTAGATTTAAATAAGATAATAATTTTGTTAACAATATGAGGCGGGAGATGTTTTCTACAAACTTAATACAGAGTAATTATGGTGATTTAAATATTAAAAGCCTGGCTTTCGACTCTTTTAAAGAAAGGCTTGAGTCTACCATGGCGGCACTCACTTTCTTTATATCAACGGGTCAATGTGACTGCGATGAAATAGCAGAGTCGAACTTCAATCGTATGATTGCCTATATGTCTAACATTAACTATGATGCCTCAAAGCTAGGAGCGCCAGCACTTAGTTTTGATACGTATCTGCAGGACAATGTTAAATATAGAGTGATAATTAATAATCTTTATGGCAGTGAGTTTCGGATAAGAGATATTAATGAGGATTTTGTTGGGATGGATTTTACCTGTGAATTCCGACCCGAAAAAATGACGAATTTGATCAATATAAAAAATAGGTTGGTTATTCATTATTTAAGGACTATATACTATGAAAAAAATTATATACATCCTGCCGGGAGCATTTTTGCTGCGATTCAAAAAAAATGAGAGTCTCCTAAAGTTTCCTTCGATAATATCAATGCTTAATATCAATCTTCTTTTTAATCCACTAAATCTTCCGGGAATGGGAAGTGGTGTGCTTGAAGATATTATGAGTATTCCAGATAGTTCACTTAGAAAACGTTTCGGGTATGAGGTTTTAAGCTTCTCACTACAGGCACATTCATTGAGCCAGGAATGTATTGATAAGTTGGACATTTTTTTCGCTGACGATCTGTTTAAATATGAGTCAGTATGCATCGCCGCGATGGAACATTTAAAAAGTAAAGCAACGGCCCCTATACAAAACGGACCGTTGCCAGCATAAGAATTAACGGTGTGCCAGTTCGGCGTCGTCTTCGCTATCCAGAATGGCTTTATCGGTTTGCTTCAGCCACTGGCTGGTCAGCGTGCCAGCTGTCATCGAGCCACTAACGTTTAGCGCCGTACGGCCCATGTCGATAAGCGGTTCAACGGAGATTAACAGCGCCACCAGGGTTACTGGCAGGCCCATCGCAGGCAGCACAATCAGTGCGGCGAAAGTTGCACCACCACCGACACCGGCAACGCCTGCGGAACTAACGGTAACAATACCGACCAGCGTCGCAATCCACATCGGGTCCAGCGGGTTAATGCCAACCGTAGGCGCAACCATCACCGCCAGCATTGCCGGATACAAACCGGCGCAGCCGTTCTGACCAATGGTTGCACCGAAAGAGGCGGCGAAACTGGCGATGGATTCAGGAACGCCCAGACGACGCGTTTGTGCTTCCACATTCAGTGGGATAGACGCAGCACTGGAACGGCTGGTAAAGGCAAACGTCAGCACAGGCCATACCTTACGGAAGTACTTCAGCGGACTCACGCCATTAATGCCCAGCAGAATGCCATGCACAGCAAACATAATCAGCAGACCGAGGTAGGACGCGACAACGAAACTTCCCAGTTTGATGATGTCTTGCAAGTTAGAACCTGCAACCACTTTGGTCATTAGAGCCAGAACGCCGTAAGGGGTCAACTGCATGACAAGGCGAACCAGTTTCATCACCCAGCTTTGTAGGGTATCGATAGCGGTTAAGACGCGTTCACCTTTCGGCGCATCATCCTTCAGCAGTTTCAATGCAGCTACGCCGAGGAATGCGGCAAAAATTACCACGCTGATAATTGACGTCGGATTGGCTCCGGTAAGATCGGCAAACGGGTTTTTCGGGATAAAGGACAAGACCAGCTGCGGAACGCTCAGATCAGAGACTTTACCAACATAGTTACTTTCAATGGCGTTCAGACGTGCAGTTTCTGCACCACCCTGAACCAGACCTTCAGCCGTCAAACCAAACAGGTGGTGACCAGCACACCGACCAGCGCCGCAATCAGCGTGGTAAACAAAAGCGTACCGATGGTCAGAAAACTGATTTTGCCTAACTGAGATGCGTTATGCAGACGGGCAACCGCGCTCAGAATAGAGGCGAAGACTAACGGCATAACGATCATTTGCAGCAGTTGAACATTGCCGTTACCAACGATGTTAAACCACTGTACAGAATCTTTAAGTACCTGGCTGTCAGAACCATAAATGGTATGCAGGGCAAGGCCAAAAACCACACCCATCACCAGACCCACCAGCACTTTTTTCGCCAGACTCCACTGTTTATGGCGGGTCTGAGCCAGCGCAAACAGCAGTACAACGAACACCACGATGTTCGCAATTAATGGAAAGTTCATCCCCGTTCTCCTGATCTTATTATTTCTATCACTGCGTAGCAGTCATAGTGTTGGCGCAAGATTAACAGAACTGTGAGCTGGCTCTTATATTCAAATGGAATTGCTTATTCCAGAAAGGTGATTTTTGCCTTTTTAGTATTCAACCTGATGCTTAATAAGCCGATGAAACTGGATCTGCAAGGTATTGATCATTTGCGATGACCAACGAACAGCGCTGTTCTCGGGTAATGAATGGGGCATCCATACCGACCAGACAAATAATGCCATGCAGATAAAACGTTCCAGTTGGTTGCCCTTTTGGGGAACCAGGATAGGCAAGCGGAAACGCCAGCGGCATGGCCAGAGCAGGGGAACACCGGCGGGTGTCAGCATATCGGCAAGTATGTGGCTCAAATAACCCAGCACCATTCCTTGTAGCGCATCAGCCGGAATGAACCAGCCTTCCGGAACCTTAAGGTAAAAGGTTGCCAGCAGCGCAAATACCGCCAGCAGACTGTGGGTAAAACCACGATGCCCAAAAGCGCGGGCGATCGGTTTTGATATCCATTTTAATCGCTGCCCAAGAAACGACTTTGGGTGATCGATGTCCGGTAACAAACACGTCAGGATTGCGGAAGGGACAATATGCCACCAGTCACCCTGTGCCAGCACGGGCGTCAGCTCGGCATTTTTGGCAAATACCGCACAAGCAATAGAAAAGAGAAGGTGACCTTCCGCCGTCATGATAAAACTCACTAAACTGTCGATACGTACAGTATAGGATTTTTATACAGTGCACGGAAGTGGTGACGGTGTAACTCTTTCTCTTAAATTGACGATTAATCCGTCAGTTGAATGCAAATTCAGATAAAGAACCAGGGGCAGCGTGATCACTGCCCCTGGTCATTAACCGAGAAGGTCTTTTGCGGTGAGTTCTGTCAGCGATGAGAGTTTGACGTTTGCTAATACAAAACGTGGATCATTTTGCGCTTCTGGCGCAGGAACGACGATGGAACGCATGCAGGCTGCTTTAGAAGCGATCATGCCATTTACCGAGTCTTCCAGCGCCACGCAGGTCAGTGGGTCAACGCCCAGTTTTGCTGCGCAGTCGAGATATACTTGCGGATGCGGCTTGCTGTAAGGCAGTTTTTCAGCCGAGGCGAGGGCATCGAAACTGTCGCGTAAGTCAAACATGGTCAACACTTTTTCCAGCATATGTAGTGGTGACGCGGAGGCCAGTCCCACCAATAAACCTTGTTCTTTGCATAACGCAACAGCTTCGCGCACGCCTGGTAATAATGGACGTGTCTCTTCAACCAGTGAAATGGCACGGGCAATAACCCGTTCTACTACTTCCTGACGGCTTGGCCCATTCCACGGTTGCCGGGCGTACAAAGATCGACCACCATATCGATGCGTAAACCTAAGGTGTCCGGCAGCTCGTTACGACGGGAGATATCTACCCCCAGGCTTGCCATCACATCCAGTTCGGCTCGATCCCATAAAGGTTCTGAGTCGATAAGTAATCCATCCATATCAAAAATTGCAGCAAGAATCTGACGCGGGGTTGACATTACAACCTCTCCTTTAGAGCATTATGTGTAAGGTATTAAGCCGTGCTTATGATTAAGCGCCTATCATATCGCCTTTAAAGAATGGGCGAAAACAGATATCTACAGGTAAACTAAGTGAAACGACGCGTCTTAATCAAGGAGAACTCATGACGTATCAACAAGCTGGACGCATTGCTGTTTTGAAAAGGATTTTGGGTTGGGTGATTTTTATACCTGCATTGATCTCTACATTGATTTCTTTGCTGAAATTTATGAATACCCGGCAGGAAAACCAGGAAGGCATTAATGCGGTCATGCTCGACTTTGCTCATGTCATGATCGATATGATGCAGGCGAATACGCCTTTTTTGAATCTGTTCTGGTATAACTCCCCGACCCCTAATTTTAATGGTGGTGTGAACGTTATGTTCTGGGTGATTTTCATCCTGATTTTTGTCGGACTGGCGTTGCAGGATTCCGGTGCCCGGATGAGTCGCCAGGCGCGCTTCTTGCGGGAAGGTGTTGAAGATCAACTCATTCTGGAAAAAGCCAAAGGGGAAGAGGGGCTAACGCGTGAACAAATTGAGTCCCGTATTGTTGTTCCGCACCATACTATTTTCCTGCAGTTTTTCTCACTATATATCCTGCCGGTTATTTGTATTGCTGCAGGTTATGTGTTCTTTTCTCTGCTTGGGTTTATTTAATCAAAAGGCCGCACGGAGCGGCCATTATCCTCAACCCATATCATGCTGCTAATAATCTATCCAATGACTGCTGAGCAATAACCAAATGCTGACCGCCAAATAATCTTGCACGATTTAACAGCGTGTAGAGTTGGTAAACCGGTTGACGTTCAAGGAAATCGGCAGGTAGCGGGGATACTGACTGATAGCCGTCATAGATTTGTGGCGGCTGTTCAGTATGCAGCGGTAACATCGCCAGGTCGCACTCTCGGTCACCCCAGTAGCAGGCAGGGTCGAAAATGTACGGGCCATCCGGACCCAGCGCACAGTTGCCGGACCATAAATCGCCGTGCAACAGAGAAGGCTGCGGTTGATGCGAGGCCAGACGCTGCTGAATATGCTCGACGATGGCGTCGATATTGCCGAAAGCGATCCCTTTCTCTGCTGCCAGTTCCAACTGCCAGCCAATCCGTTGTTCAGCAAAAAACGTTGACCAGCGACGTTGCCAGGTGTTGGGCTGTGGAGTTGTGGAGAGCGAGTTATCAAAATCGAGGCCAAATTGTGGTTGGTCACTCCATTGATGTAAACGCGCAATTTGCTGACCAAGAATAAATGCGCTATGCGCATCCAGCGGACGAGGTGGGAGATAATCCATCACCAGAAAACTGTAGTCACGGTCAGCGCCTACTGCCCAAACCTTAGGCACGGTGACGGTTTTACTACGCGACAGTAACTCCAGTTGGTCGGCTTCGGCGGTAAAACTGGGAAGCAGTTCCCTTTCATCACATTTGACGAAAAAGTCATGTCCTGCATAGCGCAAATGCCATGCGGCATGGACTTCTCCGCCAGGCAGTTCATTACGCAGTTCGATTTCGCCTTCACCTAACTGCTCGCTCAAAAGACGACTGATTGCCTGCCACATGATGTCTCTCCCATGTTGTCTGCCAGATCATAAGGTTAGCGCAAGAATGCGGTGTAAAAACACGAGCTAACGCACACCACAGACTGATTATTGCCCAAAAACCATTTATTTTCTGTTGCTATTCCATTCCTCCCAGGTCGTGATGGTGATTTCAGGATCTTTGCCGGTTGCACTTTGGGTAAGCCCCGAAACCAGTTCTCTAATTTCTTCTTCACTTTGGGTACTGATAAGTCCAAAAGTGTTAGTCCCCAGCTCATGGATATTTCCCTCATCATCCGTCATGGTGAGCAAAAAACCGTCGCGAGTCAGGTAATTATTCAACTCGTTAATTTCAGTCAATGTATCCTCATGCAACATGACGGTTATGACATAACGGACAAGATCGCCACTGGCCATAGTTCACCCCTTTGTTATCACATGACTTTTGAGCATAGTCGGAGAAACGCGTTGCCGACAGGTTGGTGGTGATTCCCCCAATGCTGGGGGAATGTTTTTGTTAGCGGGAAAGGTAAGCGTAAATTTTTTGCGTATCGTCATGGGAGCACAGACGTGTTCCCTGATTGAGTGTGGCTGCACTCCCCGCAGCTACGCCAAAACGGACCATCTCTTCAAGAGAGGCATTTTCTGCCAGTTTCAGTGTCATCGCGCCGACCATGCTGTCACCAGCGCCAACGGTACTCTGGCTTTTCACCGGTGGTGGCACCACCTGAATGCAGTTTTCACTATCAACACCCAGCGCTCCTTGTGGACCAAGGGAAACGACAACCCGTTTGGCCTTGCCGCTATTAACGATTTCCTGCGCGGCTTTGCGGACATCGTCTGGCTGGGTGAGTTCGCGACTCACCAGCGCACTGAGTTCTTTTTGGTTAGGCTTAACCAACTCGATGTTACCAATCGCCAGTGCTGCACTTAACGCTTCGCCAGAACTGTCGATGATGCAGCGGATCCCTTGGTTTTGCGCAGCGGAAATCAGTTGGGTTAATTTTTCCAGCTTCACACCTGGCGGCAGGCTTCCGCTTATGACCAGGATGGCCCCGGATTCAATTTCCAGAACTTGCTCTTCAAGCTGGCGAAACTCATCTTCATTTAATGCCGCGCCTGGCATAACAAAACGATACTGTTCACCGCTTGCTTCCACATGTACGTGTAAATTCTGCCGGGTCCAGTCTTTGGCTTCTACAGTAGCGACGGGGACATTTTCATCCGCCAACAGTGAAACCAGGTGTTCGCCGGTCGCGCCACCCGCCGGGAAGATCGCTGTGGCACTGCCTCCAAGATGGGCAATGGCGCGGGCGACGTTGATGCCGCCGCCCCCGGGTTCGAACACCGGTGCGGTACAGCGCAGTTTTCCTTCGGGATAAATTTGCGGGGTAATTGTTGCGCTATCGAGAGAGGGCGCAAGTGTCAACGTATAGATACGTACCATCATTTCCTCCTATAGGCTGATTTCAGTCTGGCACCGAATCAGCGGAAAGTGAAGAAATTAACAATATGATTTATTAGAGCTTTATTTAAAATTTTGCAGATAAATATATATAAATAAAAATCTGTTTTCGCCACATGCTTATTCAAAAAATGAAATAAGAATACATTGCTAAGTTATTCGCGCCTTTTTATAATTCGTTACCTTTCCAGGGACGCTAATCTTTGATCCTTAAGAAAGTTTCCGGGACCGTGATGGTCTCTTTTTTGTTGTACGGACTCTTGATAAATGAAGCTTTTGAAGACAGTTCCTGCCATCGTTATGTTGGCGGGGGGCATGTTTGCGTCACTGAATGCAGCTGCCGATGATTCCGTTTTTACTGTCATGGACGATCCTGCCAGCGCTAAAAAACCTTTCGAAGGTAATCTGAACGCAGGATATCTTGCACAATCAGGCAATACGAAAAGCTCCTCACTTACGGCTGACACCACCATGACCTGGTATGGACAAACCACTGCCTGGTCGCTGTGGGGGAACGCCAGTAATACTTCTTCTAATGATGAGCGTTCTTCAGAAAAATATGCGGCGGGCGGGCGTAGCCGCTTTAATTTAACTGATTATGACTATTTATTTGGTCAGGCAAGCTGGCTGACAGACCGTTATAACGGCTATCGAGAGCGCGATGTGTTGACCGCGGGTTATGGTCGTCAGTTTTTGAATGGCCCGGTACACAGTTTCCGCTTTGAATTCGGTCCAGGTGTGCGTTACGACAAATATACCGACAATGCCAGTGAAACCCAGCCGCTGGGCTATGCCTCCGGGGCTTATGCATGGCAGTTGACTGACAACGCTAAATTTACGCAGGGTGTTTCGGTCTTTGGCGCGGAAGACACAACGCTGAACTCCGAAAGCGCATTAAATGTTGCTATTAATGAACATTTTGGACTGAAGGTGGCTTACAACGTCACATGGAACTCTGAACCTCCAGAGTCTGCACCGGAACATACCGACCGTCGGACAACCTTATCGCTGGGCTACAGCATGTAAAATTATCTGCCGGACCGTGTTATGCGGTCTGGCTGTCTTCGTTTGTCACTGCTCAGCCCCAAATCATTGCTGCCCAACGTAGCAACAACATAGCGCCACAGATTGCCAGTAGCACCACCACCATCTTCCAGTGTTTTTTATCAAAGCGTTTAGTCGGCATACCAGTGTCCTGCATATCTCTTGTGCGTGATAACGGAGTGTAACAAAAGGGACAGGCATCAAGGGATTTTTTGTTATTACAGCCGTCGGGTGGCGTTGTGCACATGGTCACTGTTTCTGCGTTTTATGAAAAAAATAAAATTATGTATCGATATATATCGTAAATAGCTGGTTATAAATACGTCTTTATTTCATCAGCACTAAAACTCAGGCTTTGGCTGATGACATTTATAGCAGCATAATATGTTTCTACAGTTTTATAATGCTTATGATGAATGGCTATATGAACAGCTGACATGTTGTCATGATTTTTAGCGGCCAATAGTGTAAATAACTGATGTTGACTAAAAGAATGTTTTTTTGCAAAAGCACCCAGCGTCGATATATAAGATAACACGACGTCTTCATTACCCTTGCTCATGGCGATGTATAATGCAGGGGGTCCCTGTGCTGTAGCTCCTTTTAATAAATCCATGATGTTAGCTTTGCTCAACTTGTATTTAAAGGCGATGCCATTAATTTTAGAGAGGAACCGTGTGACACACAAAGGGTGATTATTTTCCATTGCGGCGTATAATCCTGGCTCACCATCATGTATTTTCA
>NZ_JBQZXE010000099.1:0-14289 GCF_053555855.1 Shigella sp. SIG3 | reverse complement strand
ACGACAGAAAAACTACGCACTTACTTTTCAAATGTATGTGCTGATTTTGCAGCTGAACTGGTTGAAATGGATGGCGAACCAGATCACGTCCATTTGTTAATTAACTATCCTCCCAAACTGGCGATATCCAGTCTGGTAAACAGCCTCAAAGGCATATCGAATAGGTTACTGCGACGAGATCGACCAGATATTGCAGTCAGGTATTACTACAAAGGCGTTTTGTGGAGTCCTGGCTATTTTGCCAGTAGCTGCGAAGGTGCGCCAATATCCGTCATCCGCCAATACATTGAACAACAGCAAACACCTGGTCAGGTGGAAAACCGCGCCTTATATCCCCGCCCTGAAGGACGAGGTTTTACGGCGCACCGGATAAAGGACTGACGGATGCCCGTTCGCATCCGTCAGTATTGCAGGACGGATTATTCCGCGTCCGGCTCTTCAGACTTGTATTTAGCGGCAGTTTCTTTGATCAGCTGCTGCAGTTCGCCACGCTGATACATTTCGATCACGATATCACAACCGCCGACCAGCTCGCCGTCAACCCACAGTTGCGGGAAGGTCGGCCAGTTAGCATATTTCGGCAGTTCCGCACGAATGTCCGGATTCTGCAGAATATCAACATAGGCAAAACGTTCGCCACATGCGGCAAGCGCCTGGACTGCCTGGGCAGAGAAACCGCAGCTCGGCAGTTTCGGTGAACCTTTCATGTACAGCAGGATCGGGTTTTCAGCAATCTGGCGTTGGATTTTTTCGATAGTGGTGCTCATTGTCTTGCTTCCTCAAACTTCTTTACGGCAGTAATCTGACATTGTAGCGGGTCAGTGCGGCATCGGAAAATAACATTTTCATCACGCTTTTGCTATTTTATCCCTTTGCTCTATTTGTTGCATTTCAAATATTCGTTTCTTCTCTGATGCGCGGCAAACTGGCGTATTTATAACCATTTTTAGCTTTCACTGCTGCATTTTTTTGCGCTCGCCAACGAAACGTATTTTTTAACAATAAAAGCTATTAACTTTCTCTTCTTCTATGCATTAGAATCATCAAGTTTTGTAAATCAGACGCAGGCATGATAGACCTGCCTTAACAGAGGGACGCTCAGTGGCGCGGATAAACCGTATTTCGATCACGCTCTGTGCTTTACTTTTTACCACCCTGCCTTTAACGCCTATGGCCCATGCTTCAAAGCAAGCCAGGGAGAGTTCTGCTACCGCTCATATCACCAAAAAAGCAGATAAAAAGAAAAGCACGGCAACCACCAAAAAGACCCAGAAAGCCAGCCAGAAAACAGCGAAAAAAGCCGCCAGTAAAAGTACGACCAAAAGCAAAACCGCTTCTTCCGTTAAAAAATCTTCCATTACCGCTTCTAAAAACGCCAAAACTCGCAGCAAACACGCCGTCAATAAAACGGCCTCAGCCAGCTTTACCGAAAAGTGTACCAAACGTAAGGGCTATAAATCGCATTGTGTGAAAGTCAAAAATGCCGCGTCAGGAACCCTTGCCGACGCGCACAAAGCGAAGGTGCAAAAAGCCACGAAAGTGGCAATGAATAAACTGATGCAGCAAATTGGTAAGCCATATCGTTGGGGCGGCAGCTCACCGCGTACCGGTTTTGATTGCAGCGGCCTGGTTTATTACGCTTATAAAGATTTGGTGAAAATTCGTATTCCGCGTACGGCGAATGAAATGTATCACCTGCGTGATGCAGGACCTATCGAACGTAGTGAGCTGAAAAACGGCGACCTGGTCTTTTTCCGTACTCAGGGACGCGGTACAGCCGATCATGTCGGCGTGTATGTCGGCAACGGCAAATTTATTCAGTCACCGCGCACAGGTCAGGAAATTCAAATCACTTCTCTCAGTGAAGACTACTGGCAGCGCCACTATGTTGGCGCTCGTCGGGTAATGACCCCAAAAACACTTCGCTAAAACTTTACCCTGTTGTTACGGCAACAGGGTAAGTTCATCTTTTGTCTCACCTTTTAATTTGCTACCCTATCCATACGCACAATAAGGCTATTGTACGTATGCAAATTAATAATAAAGGAGAGTAGCAATGTCATTCGAATTACCTGCACTACCATATGCTAAAGATGCTCTGGCACCGCACATTTCTGCGGAAACTATCGAGTATCACTACGGCAAGCATCATCAGACTTATGTCACTAACCTGAACAACCTGATTAAAGGTACCGCGTTTGAAGGTAAATCACTGGAAGAGATTATTCGCAGCTCTGAAGGTGGCGTATTCAACAACGCAGCTCAGGTCTGGAACCATACTTTCTACTGGAACTGCCTGGCACCGAACGCCGGTGGCGAACCGACTGGAAAAGTCGCTGAAGCTATCGCCGCATCTTTTGGCAGCTTTGCCGATTTCAAAGCGCAGTTTACTGATGCAGCGATCAAAAACTTTGGTTCTGGCTGGACCTGGCTGGTGAAAAACAGCGATGGCAAACTGGCTATCGTTTCAACCTCTAACGCGGGTACTCCGCTGACCACCGATGCGACTCCGCTGCTGACCGTTGATGTCTGGGAACACGCTTATTACATCGACTATCGCAATGCACGTCCTGGCTATCTGGAGCACTTCTGGGCGCTGGTGAACTGGGAATTCGTAGCGAAAAATCTCGCTGCATAATAACTGATGGCAAATGCAGCATTGCCTGATGCGCTTCGCTTACCATGCCAACGCGGATGAGGCGTTAACAGCGCATTCGGCAAGATAAATCGCACGTTGTCAGCAACTGTAACGCAGAAGGTTATCCTTCTGCGTTTTTGTTTAATTAGCTGTTAGCAACGCAAACTGTTTCAGGTTGTTTTCTGGCTGACATAAACACCAGCAATAATGCCAGTCCCGCGACAATCGCCCCCGTCACCGGCACAAAGCTGTATCCCAGCCCAGCGGAAATTACCGCACCACCAGCAGCTGCTCCCAGCGCATTTCCAAGATTAAAGGCACCAATATTGACTGATGAAGACAGACCTGGCGCTTCACTGGCGACATGCATCACGCGCATCTGTAACGGAGGTACAACCGCAAAGGTTGCTGCGCCCCACACCACCATGCTAATAGCTGCGCCGAACTCATTGCGGGCCAGGAACGGGATTGCCAGCATAATCACCATCAGCAGCAACAAAAAGCCTTTCAACGTGCCGTTAACTGAACGATCTGCCAGTTTGCCGCCGAGATAGTTACCGATAGAGAATCCGACACCAATCAGCACCAGCATTGCCGTGACGAACACCGGTGTTGCGTGGGTAATACTTTGCAGTACCGGAGAGATATAGGTGTAGAGGGTAAACATTGCACCAGCTCCCAGTACCGTCGTCAGCAATGCAGACAGCACCTGCGGACGCATTAATACCGCCAGCTCTTTTTTCACTTCAGGTCGTGCCCCTGTACCACCTTTAGGTAATGAGAAGAACAGACTTACCATTGAAATCACTCCCAGCCCCGCCGTTGCCAGAAATGACATCCGCCAGCCGATGGTTTCACCCAACCAGGTCGCCGCCGGCACGCCACCGATATTTGCCAGGGTTAACCCCATAAACATAGTGGCAACTGCGCTGGCCTGTTTATGTTTTGGCACCACGCTTGCGGCCACGACTGAACCCAAACCAAAAAATGCTCCGTGATTCAGGCTGGTCAAAATACGTGAAAGCATCAGGGTCATATAATCCGGCGCGATGGCGGAAAGAACGTTGCCTAGCGTGAAAATTGCCATCAGGAAAATCAACGCACTGCGGCGGGCACGATGAGAAAGTAGAAGCGTCATCAGCGGCGCGCCCACCATTACGCCAACTGCATAGGCACTGATTAACATTCCGGCAGCGGGAATCGAGACATCCACACCGCGCGCAATGACGGGCAACAAGCCCATTGGCGAGAACTCCGTTGTCCCGATACCAAACGCGCCAATCGCCAGCGCCAGCAACGGATAGTTAATTTTCATGCCTT
The DNA here is from genome assembly GCF_053555855.1 of Shigella sp. SIG3. Taxonomy (NCBI): domain Bacteria; kingdom Pseudomonadati; phylum Pseudomonadota; class Gammaproteobacteria; order Enterobacterales; family Enterobacteriaceae; genus Shigella; species Shigella sp. SIG3. Next base: position 10,331 of record NZ_JBQZXE010000099.1, on the reverse strand, counting down.
ATCTCCACCTCTTCGCGTCATTACGCGATATTCATTAAAGTGGCGAAAGCATGACAGCAATCACAAAAAAATGAAAATAACAAAAAGAGAAAACACTTTTGCCATTTTGCTAACAAACAGGAAGGAGATGCGAGGGAGAACGCGCTCCCTCGAGAGGAAATCAGTGCAGCGCGGCAGTCAAACCCACGGCTACGATCAAACCGAGGACGATAATCGTTGTTACCAGTGAAAATTTAAGGTCGGTGCTCATCAAGTTTTCTCCTTTTTTATTACCACACAAAAAGTGATATTACGCATTTTTACACACTGTTATGAAAAAATCTCCCGTCATTTATAATGATAAGTGTTTTTACCACTTCCCCTTTTCGTCAAGATCGGCCAAAATTCCACGCTTACACTATTTGCGTACTGGCCATTGACCCCTTCCTGACGCTCCGTGTCGTTTTTCCGGCGTACCGCAACACTTTTGTTGTGCGTAAGGTGTGTAAAGGCAAACGTTTACCTTGCGATTTTGCAGGAGCTGAAGTTAGGGTCTGGAGTGAAATGGAATGGCAACAATAAAAGATGTAGCGAAACGAGCAAACGTTTCCACTACAACTGTGTCACACGTGATCAACAAAACACGTTTCGTCGCTGAAGAAACGCGCAACGCCGTGTGGGCAGCGATTAAAGAATTACACTACTCCCCTAGCGCGGTGGCGCGTAGCCTGAAGGTTAACCACACCAAGTCTATCGGTTTGCTGGCGACCAGCAGCGAAGCGGCCTATTTTGCCGAGATCATTGAAGCAGTTGAAAAAAATTGCTTCCAGAAAGGTTACACCCTGATTCTGGGTAATGCGTGGAACAATCTTGAGAAACAGCGGGCTTATCTGTCGATGATGGCGCAAAAACGCGTCGATGGTCTGCTGGTGATGTGTTCTGAGTACCCAGAGCCGTTGCTGGCGATGCTGGAAGAGTATCGCCATATCCCAATGGTGGTGATGGACTGGGGTGAAGCAAAAGCTGACTTCACCGATGCGGTCATTGATAACGCGTTCGAAGGCGGCTACATGGCCGGGCGTTATCTGATTGAACGCGGTCACCGCGAAATCGGCGTCATCCCCGGCCCGCTGGAACGTAACACCGGCGCAGGCCGCCTTGCCGGTTTTATGAAGGCGATGGAAGAAGCGATGATCAAGGTGCCGGAAAGCTGGATTGTGCAGGGTGACTTTGAACCTGAATCCGGTTATCGCGCCATGCAGCAAATCCTGTCGCAGCCGCATCGCCCTACTGCCGTCTTCTGTGGTGGCGATATCATGGCAATGGGCGCACTTTGTGCTGCTGATGAAATGGGCCTGCGCGTCCCGCAGGATGTTTCGCTGATCGGTTATGATAACGTGCGCAACGCGCGCTATTTTACGCCGGCGCTGACCACGATCCATCAGCCAAAAGATTCGCTGGGTGAAACAGCGTTCAACATGCTGTTGGATCGTATCGTCAACAAACGTGAAGAACCGCAGTCCATTGAAGTGCATCCGCGTTTGATTGAACGCCGCTCCGTGGCTGACGGCCCGTTCCGCGACTATCGTCGTTAATCACCCGTTGCGGGAGTCTCTTCCGGCTCCCGCAGCCACTCCTTATTCAGCGTCTCACTATCGCCGAGATACTCAAGCAGCCAGGTTAACGCAGGCGACATATCATTTTGCTGCCATGTCAGACAACATGCCGAATCCGGGAAGGGGTTTTCCAGTTCAAGTGCTACCCACTTCCCCTCATTAAGCCACGGTTTGGCGAAATGTGTTGGCACCATCCCTATGCATAATCCTGCCGAGATACAGGTTGCCGATGATTCCCAGTCAGGTACGACAAGTCTTTTTTGGTTATCCAGCAACCAGGTAATACGTTTAGGTAGCGTTCGCGAGGTGTCTTCGCGCACCAACGACGGCCAGTTGCGCAACGTATCATCGCTGAACGGGCCATCCATCAACGCCAGCGGGTGGTGACTGGCAACAACGCAACTCCAGCTTAGCATCCCCATATCCCGGAAGGCATAACGACCGCCTACCGGAATCGCGCGTGTTGCGCCAATTGCCAGTTCCACGCGCCCGTCGGAAAGCGCATCCCAGACACCGTTGAACACTTCCTGAAAGACAAGAAGTTCAACATCATCAAAATGGCGATAAAAATCAACGATCATCTGCCGTGTACGTTCTGGCCTGACAATATTATCCACTGCGATAGCTAACTGACCGCGCCAGCCGTTCGCTATCTGCTGACATTGCTGGCGGGTGATCTGCATTTTTTTGACAACAGAGCGCCCTTCTTTGAGAAACCACGCTCCAGCAGCGGTCAGCTCCACATCACGGTGCCGTCGTTCAAAGAGCGGTACCGCCAGCCACTCTTCCAGCTGACGCACGGTATAGCTGACCGCAGAAGGAACGCGATGCAGCTCCTGTGCCGCAGCGCTAAAACTACCATTACGCGCTACCGCATCAACAACTTCGAGTGAATATTCTGACCACATAGTCAGCCTGCAAAATTTTTGAAACCAGTCATCAAATATTACCGTTTCACAACACTAATTTCACTCCCTACACTTTGCGGCGGTGTTTAATTGAGAGATTTAGAGAATATACATGCAACCTGGGAAAAGATTTTTAGTCTGGCTGGCGGGTTTGAGCGTACTCGGTTTTCTGGCAACCGATATGTATCTGCCTGCTTTCGCCGCCATACAGGCCGACCTGCAAACGCCTGCGTCTGCTGTCAGTGCCAGCCTTAGTCTGTTCCTTGCCGGTTTTGCCGCAGCCCAGCTTCTGTGGGGGCCACTCTCCGACCGTTATGGTCGTAAACCGGTGTTATTAATCGGCCTGACAATTTTTGCGTTAGGTAGTCTGGGGATGCTGTGGGTAGAAAACGCCGCCACGCTGCTGGTATTGCGTTTTGTACAGGCTGTGGGGGTCTGCGCCGCGGCGGTTATCTGGCAAGCATTAGTGACAGATTATTATCCTTCACAGAAAGTCAACCGTATTTTTGCGACCATCATGCCGCTGGTGGGTCTGTCTCCGGCACTGGCTCCCCTGTTAGGAAGCTGGCTGCTGGTCCATTTTTCCTGGCAGGCGATTTTCGCCACCCTGTTTGCCATTACCGTGGTGCTGATTCTGCCTATTTTCTGGCTCAAACCCACGACGAAGGCCCGTAACAATAGTCAGGATGGTCTGACCTTTACCGACCTGCTACGTTCTAAAACCTATCGCGGCAACGTGCTGATATACGCAGCCTGTTCAGCCAGTTTTTTTGCATGGCTGACCGGTTCACCGTTCATCCTTAGTGAAATGGGCTACAGCCCGGCAGTTATTGGTTTAAGTTATGTCCCGCAAACTATCGCGTTTCTGATTGGTGGTTATGGCTGTCGCACCGCACTGCAGAAATGGCAAGGCAAGCAGTTATTACCGTGGTTGCTGGTGCTGTTTGCTGTCAGCGTCATTGCGACCTGGGCTGCGGGCTTCATTAGCCATGTGTCGCTGGTCGAAATCCTGATCCCATTCTGTGTGATGGCGATTGCCAATGGCGCGATCTACCCTATTGTTGTCGCCCAGGCGCTGCGTCCCTTCCCACATGCAACCGGTCGCGCCGCAGCGTTGCAGAACACTCTGCAACTGGGTCTGTGCTTCCTCGCAAGTCTGGTAGTTTCCTGGCTTATTAGTATCAGCACGCCATTGCTCACCACCACCAGCGTGATGTTATCAACAGTAGTGCTGGTCGCGCTGGGTTACATGATGCAACGTTGTGAAGAAGTTGACTGCCCGAATCATGGCAATGCCGAAGTCGCTCATAGCGAATCACACTGATCTATATCGATATACTTATACTTAGGCTGCTAACAAAATTTTGTTGTATGATTGAAATTAGCGGCCTATACTAATTTCGAGTTGTTAAAGCTACGATAAATATTATGTTTTTACGGGGACAGGATCGTTCCCGACTCACTATGGATGGTCATTTCGGCAAGGGTTCCTCCTTTCCCTCTGTTCTACGTCGGATTATAGACTCGCGGTTTTTTCTGCGAGATTTCTCACAAAGCCCAAAAAGCGTCTACGCTGTTTTAAGGTTCTGATCACCGACCAGTGATGGAGAAACTATGAGTTCATCGTGTATAGAAGAAGTCAGTGTACCGGATGACAACTGGTACCGTATCGCCAACGAATTACTTAGCCGTGCCGGTATAGCCATTAACGGTTCTGCCCCGGCGGATATTCGTGTGAAAAACCCCGATTTTTTTAAACGCGTTCTGCAGGAAGGCTCTTTGGGGTTAGGCGAAAGTTATATGGATGGCTGGTGGGAATGTGACCGACTGGATATGTTTTTTAGCAAAGTCTTACGCGCAGGTCTCGAGAACCAACTCCCCCATCATTTCAAAGACACGCTGCGTATTGCCGGCGCTCGTCTCTTCAATCTGCAGAGTAAAAAACGTGCCTGGATAGTCGGCAAGGAGCATTACGATTTGGGTAATGACTTGTTCAGCCGCATGCTTGATCCCTTCATGCAATATTCCTGCGCTTACTGGAAAGATGCCGATAATCTGGAATCTGCCCAGCAGGCGAAGCTCAAAATGATTTGTGAAAAATTGCAGTTAAAACCAGGGATGCGCGTACTGGATATTGGCTGCGGCTGGGGCGGACTGGCGCACTACATGGCATCTAACTATGACGTAAGCGTGGTCGGCGTCACCATTTCTGCCGAACAGCAAAAAATGGCTCAGGAACGCTGTAAAGGCCTGGATGTCACCATTTTGCTGCAAGATTATCGTGACCTGAACGACCAGTTTGATCGTATTGTTTCTGTGGGGATGTTCGAGCACGTCGGACCGAAAAATTACGATACCTATTTTGCGGTGGTGGATCGTAATTTGAAACCGGAAGGTATATTCCTGCTCCATACTATCGGTTCGAAAAAAACCGATCTGAATGTTGATCCCTGGATTAATAAATATATTTTTCCGAACGGTTGCCTGCCCTCTGTACGCCAGATTGCTCAATCCAGCGAACCCCACTTTGTGATGGAAGACTGGCATAACTTCGGTGCTGATTACGATACTACGTTGATGGCGTGGTATGAACGATTCCTCGCCGCATGGCCAGAAATTGCGGATAACTACAGTGAACGCTTTAAACGGATGTTTACCTATTATCTGAATGCCTGCGCAGGTGCTTTCCGCGCCCGTGATATTCAGCTCTGGCAGGTGGCGTTCTCACGCGGTGTTGAAAACGGCCTTCGAGTCGCTCGCTAAAGGCTATTCTATCGCCCCCTCTTCGGGGGCGAGTTCAGATCAGGCTTCTGTACCTGGTTGATTCATGGCATTTTCTCGTGCCGCCAGCACACGTTCTACCGTATCTACCACTGCCTGAGTTTGTGGATCGATTTCAATGTTGACGCGTGCGCCAAGTTTTTTCTTCCCAAGAGTCGTGCGTTCCAGTGTTTCCGGAATTAAATGGACGCAAAAACGCGTTGGCGTGACTTCGCCGACGGTCAGGCTAATACCGTCGATGCCAATAAATCCTTTGTACAGGATATATTTCATCAACTGACTATCCTGGACTTTAAACCAGATCTGGCGATTATTTTCCGAGGTTAATATTTTCGCCACTTCAGCGGTGGTCATAATATGACCTGACATTAAGTGTCCGCCAATTTCATCACTGAATTTCGCCGCACGCTCAACGTTTACCCAATCCCCCACTTTTAAATCGCCAAGATTGGTAATGCGTAACGTTTCTTTCATCAGGTCAAAACTGACATGGTTGCCGTTAATTTCCGTCACGGTCAGGCAGCAACCGTTATGCGCCACGGAAGCACCGGTTTCCAGGCCGTCCAGCATGTGGTCGGGTAACTCCACCACATGCGTACGAAAATTTGGTTTCTCGTCAATCGACACCAGTTTTGCGGTGCCCTGTACAATCCCCGTAAACATACTTACAACTCCTGAAATCAGTTAAGACATTCTGTTCAGCACAATAGCAGGTGGAAAACGCCCTTACCAGTGAAGGGGTAAGAATGGCTATTTTTTCACTGGAGAATTAATAAATCCTCGCTACAATAGACTGAATTTCCCCTGCTTCTTCTTTTTGCTGCCCATTCAGGCGGCTTTTTAGTCTCTCATATAACTACAAATAAAAGGTGTTCACGTGCAGAAGTATATCAGTGAAGCGCGTCTGTTATTAGCATTAGCAATCCCGGTGATTCTCGCGCAAATCGCCCAAACTGCGATGGGTTTTGTCGATACCGTGATGGCGGGCGGCTATAGTGCCACCGACATGGCGGCGGTCGCTATCGGTACTTCTATCTGGCTTCCGGCGATCCTCTTTGGTCACGGACTGCTGCTGGCATTAACGCCGGTTATCGCGCAATTAAATGGTTCCGGTCGACGTGAGCGCATTGCGCATCAGGTGCGACAAGGTTTCTGGCTGGCAGGTTTTGTTTCCGTTCTCATTATGCTGGTGCTGTGGAATGCAGGTTACATTATCCGCTCCATGGAAAACATCGATCCGGCTCTGGCGGACAAAGCCGTGGGTTATCTGCGTGCGTTGTTGTGGGGCGCGCCGGGATATCTGTTCTTCCAGGTTGCCCGTAACCAATGTGAAGGTCTGGCAAAAACCAAGCCGGGTATGGTAATGGGCTTTATCGGCCTGCTGGTGAACATCCCGGTGAACTATATCTTTATTTATGGTCATTTCGGTATGCCTGAGCTCGGTGGCGTTGGTTGTGGCGTGGCTACTGCGGCGGTGTATTGGGTCATGTTCCTTGCCATGGTTTCTTACATTAAACGCGCCCGCTCCATGCGCGATATTCGTAACGAAAAAGGCACCGCTAAGCCCGATCCTGCGGTTATGAAACGACTGATTCAACTCGGTTTGCCGATTGCGCTGGCACTGTTCTTTGAAGTGACACTGTTTGCCGTCGTGGCTCTGTTAGTGTCTCCGCTCGGTATTGTTGATGTCGCAGGACACCAGATTGCCCTGAACTTTAGTTCACTGATGTTTGTGCTTCCAATGTCGCTGGCGGCAGCGGTAACTATCCGCGTAGGTTATCGTCTGGGTCAGGGCTCAACGCTGGATGCGCAAACCGCTGCGCGGACCGGGCTTATGGTGGGTGTCTGTATGGCAACCCTGACGGCCATTTTCACGGTTTCACTGCGGGAGCAAATCGCCCTGTTGTACAACGACAATCCCGAGGTTGTAACGCTGGCTGCGCATTTGATGTTGCTGGCGGCGGTATATCAGATTTCTGACTCAATCCAGGTGATTGGCAGTGGGATTTTGCGTGGTTATAAAGATACGCGTTCCATTTTCTATATCACCTTTACAGCTTACTGGGTGCTGGGCTTGCCAAGCGGCTATATTCTGGCACTGACCGATCTGGTCGTTGAACCTATGGGGCCAGCAGGCTTCTGGATAGGCTTTATTATCGGCCTGACATCGGCAGCCATTATGATGATGCTGCGTATGCGGTTCCTGCAACGTATGCCGTCAGCCATCATTCTGCAACGAGCGTCCCGCTAATAAAGACAAGGCGCAACCTTCACGGGTTGCGCCTGTGTTTTTACGCAGGCTGGAGCGTTGCGCCAATCCCGTCTTCGTCTGGCTGTAATTTCAGAGCGTTACACAGAGTTTGCCGACTGGCATCTGTTATCTCAACGCGTATATCCCCGTTAACTTCCCCTTTCACATTGATGAAGTCAGGTGAAATTTCTTTCGCACTGGTTTGCAGGCAAATCGCTCCCTCTCCGCGCAGGCGTTTCACTTTCAGTTGCACATGCGTTGCCGCACCAGTGATCAGCCACAGTTTTCCGCCATTCAGATTGATGTTACCAACAATGAAAGTGACGCTGTCACCTTTTACCGTACTGCCGTCGAGAATCAACACACCGCCCTGCTGTACAGTAATCGTTGATTGTTGCAGCTCTGCGCCATAACCAATAATCATTGAAGCGCCGTCCAGTAATGCAACACTCCCGGTCAGTTCAACCGGTGCGCGATCTTCCTCTACGACAAAATTTTCGTCCGCGCTGGTGGGTGACAACAGGATCACTGTTCCACCTTGTATTACCGCATTTTCCAGCGTACCGGCATGCACTTCAGCCCGATCCCCCACATTCACCGACAGGTTTTGCGTCTTACCGGAACTGTAGAGCTGAAGGCCATCCGTCCCCAGACGATAAATGGATCCATTCTCAACAATAGTGTCAGAGTCTTCACCACCGAGATTATTCATGGTGCCACCAGCAAGCAACGTATCACTGGCTTTCCCGGCCAGCATAAAAACGCCGCCCTGATTAATCTCACAATTGCTGGCTTCTCCACTTGGATACACCAACAATTCACCACCTTCATCTACCACGACCGCTGAGGTTGTCCCATTAACCAACAGGCCGCCCTCTTGATCGAGAATGATTTTTTCCGCGCGATGTCCTTCCAGTACACGCAGGTTACCGCCATTTTCCAGCAACAAACCGTAGGCATAACCCTGATCAACGCTGAATTCACCTTCGGGATGGCGGCCATTAACCGTAGCGAGCGTAGAGAGACTAATTGCGCCTCCCTCGGACTGAACAATATCTGTGGCAATGGCACCGTCGCTGACCGATAGCGTGCCATTGTTACCGTACTGTGTGCATTTGGCGATCCCACCGGTTGCCACTTTCAACCAGCCAGCCCCCGTGACCACGGTATTTTCGGCTCTTCCGCCAGCTTCAACAATCAACTCGCCTTCAGTAAGTTGCGTCGCGCCAATGACCTCGCCGGTCTTAACAATTTGCACATTCCCGTCGCTCATCAAGTTTTTCGCATCAGATCCCATGATTTATTCCTTTGCTGCATCTGTGTGCCTTTATTGCTACCTAAGTGTAAAGGCTACGGAGGATTTATCCACGACAGATTTGAGATGGTGGCAAACAACTCTGTTTAAACTCTGATACACGAATTATTGGGTTGTATCAGATGTAAATGCGATCCTGAATAAAAATCGCCCTTGCAAATCAACAAAATATAGCCAATTTGCTTAAAAGCTCTGCAAACGGTCGAAATAGCGCAGAAAATTACGTTTTGCCTCTTGCCACCTTTCCACTCTGCCGCTAATATTCGTCCCCGTTGTCACCTACAACGTTGCGTTCATAGCTCAGTTGGTTAGAGCACCACCTTGACATGGTGGGGGTCGTTGGTTCGAGTCCAATTGAACGCACCATCCTGCGTCCGTAGCTCAGTTGGTTAGAGCACCACCTTGACATGGTGGGGGTCGGTGGTTCGAGTCCACTCGGACGCACCAGATTTTCTTAATCTGGTCTTTTCCTTTTTCCCTCTGTTTCTTCTCTGTATCCAATACGTTAAAAGATTTACACTGTCTTCGTATGCGTTATCAGAAGGAGAATCGCTATGGCAACTTTGTTACAATTTCATTTTGCTTTTAATGGCCCATTTGGCGACGCAATGGCTGAGCAGCTTAAACCACTTGCTGAGTCGATTAATCAGGAACCTGGTTTTCTGTGGAAGGTATGGACAGAAAGTGAAAAGAACCACGAAGCCGGTGGGATCTACCTTTTCACTGATGAAAAAAGCGCCCTTGCCTATCTGGAAAAACATACTGCCCGACTGAAAAATCTCGGCGTTGAGGAAGTTGTCGCCAAAGTTTTCGATGTCAATGAGCCACTTAGTCAAATCAATCAGGCAAAACTCGCCTGACAGAATTTAATCAAGGGCGGTTAGCGCCCTTTTCATCCCTGTCTGAAATTTCTCAAATTCTAAAAATCTCAACCAAACTTATCTGATAACACTAAATTCGAAAGAATGCGTACAGGTAAGTAACAATGAAAAAAATTGCTATTGTGGGTGCCGGGCCTACGGGGATCTACACCTTATTCTCGCTTCTACAGCAACAAACTCCACTTTCTATTTCTATCTTCGAGCAGGCTGACGAGGCCGGTGTCGGGATGCCATACAGTGATGAGGAAAACTCAAAAATGATGCTGGCAAATATTGCCAGTATTGAAATACCGCCGATTAATTGTACGTATCTCGAATGGCTACAAAAGCAAGAAGCCAGCCATCTCCAGCGTTATGGCGTTAAAAAAGAAACCTTGCACGATCGTCAGTTTTTACCGCGAATTCTGCTGGGCGAATATTTCCGCGATCAATTTTTACGATTAGTAGACCAGGCACGACAGCAAAAATTTGCAGTGGCTGTTTATGAATCATGCCAGGTTACCGATCTGCAAATTACAAATGCTGGCGTCATGCTCGCTACAAATCAGGATTTACCCAGCGAGACGTTTGATTTAGCGGTGATTGCCACGGATCACGTCT
>NZ_JBQZXE010000098.1:0-14532 GCF_053555855.1 Shigella sp. SIG3 | reverse complement strand
TATGCCTTGTGTTTTATTAATCAAAGCATTCAACAACTGAAACAACCTGCGCAGGAGGCCAGTTAATGGATAGTTATATCGCGATTACACTGTTTGGCTGTTTTTTTGTGCTGGTCTTTATTGGTGTGCCCATTTCGTTCTCAATCGGTATTGCCACTGTAGCTTCAATGCTTTTGATGTTTCCCTGGGATATCGCGGCAATCACTGTTTCGCAACGACTGGCTAATGGACTGGATAACTTTGCCCTGTTGGCAATCCCCTTTTTCATCTTTGCCGGAACACTGATGAACAGCGGCGGTATTGCGATACGTTTGATTAACCTCGCCTAGGTAATGGTTGGCCGCGTTCCTGGTTCGCTTGGTCATGTGAACGTCCTGGCGAATATGATGTTTGGTTCCATTTCTGGTTCAGCCGTTGCGGCAGCTGCTGCCGTTGGTGGCACACTGAATCCCATTCAGACCAAAGAAGGTTATGATCCGGCATTTTCTACCGCTGTAAACGTCTCATCTTGTATTACTGGATTACTGATACCGCCCTCAAACGTGTTAATTGTGTTTTCCCTGACAGCTGGCGGCGTTTCTGTAGCATCGCTGTTTATGGCGGGATATTTGCCAGGGATCTTAATGGGTCTTGCGGTAATGATAGTCTGCGGCATTATTGCTAAACGCCGTGGCTACCCCCTTTCAGAAAGAGCAACCTTTGCTCAGGCCTGTAAAGCGTTTCTGGATGCCTTACCAAGTTTGCTTCTGGTGTTCATTGTGATGGGCGGCATTCTGGGCGGCATTTTTACCGCAACTGAAGCGTCAGCAATTGCCGTTGTCTACACATTTATTCTCTCGGTGCTGATTTACCGGGAAGTAAAATGGCGCCATTTACCCAAACTGATTCTGGAGTCGGTTGTTACCACTTCGATTGTATTACTGTTGATCGGTTTTTCCGTGGGCATGTCCTGGGCAATGACTAATGCTGATATTCCTTATATGATCAGCGACGCATTGATGGGGATTTCTGATAACCCACTGATCATATTGCTGCTGATTAATATCGTCTTATTAATTGTCGGCATCTTTATGGACATGACACCGGCTGTACTAATCTTTACACCGATCTTCTTGCCGATTGCACAAGAGCTGGGAATGGACCCAGTACATTTCGGTATTATGATGGTGGCCAACCTTTGTATTGGGCTGTTAACACTGCCGGTGGGTAGTGCGCTATTTGTTGGTTGTTCTATCTCGGGTGTGAAGATTCAACATTTAATCAAACCATTGCTGCCATTTTATGCTGCATTGCTAGTAGCGTTGATGATGATCACTTACATTCCGCAAATATCCTTGTTCATTCCACAGCTACTAGGGCTAATGTAAAAAATAATTTGCCGGATAACTTTTTATATTATCCGGCAAAGGCACTTAACATGAGTTACTTAATCACCCCATTGCGCCGCAGTTGTTCGGTATCTTTTTTCCAGCGTTCATTAGCTTGGTTGATATCGTCAATTTTCATCAAAATCGCGACTTTTTTACTGTTTATTTCTGAAACTTTCATCGTTAACGGATATTGCCCTTTTTCGAGCGTTACCCAGTCATCCTGCAATTTACGGCTGAGTTTTTGTGATTGCAGAAAAGTCTGTCGCCGTTGTTCGTTGATATCGAAATCTCGTTTCTGCTGAATCGGCACTTCATAACACTCTTCACTCTGTTTATGACATGCCGCAATCGCCGGTTGATAAACCTCTTTGTCATATTTAACCGCGAACGCCTCGCTATCGTTCTGTTTATTAAACTCATCACGCTGTTGGTGAATTTTTTTAAAGGCTTCTTCGCGGGTCATTTGCTTACCGTTTGCATCTTTTCCCCAATATGCATCCGCTGCTTTCTGCGCCGCCACCATTTGCTTATCAAGCGCTTTCACTTCCTTTTCCAGCGCAGGAATCGAGTTCTTCTGGGTATTCAACGCAGATTCAAGCTGACTAAAGCGATAATTGAAATCTTCGCTATTCACGATCAGATATTTATTATTCGTTTTGATATCGTCGACCACCCGCCCACGATCGCTGGCTGCCGCCTGAAAAGAGTAAAAGTTCACCGACCAGCCAGACGCGGGCGTTCCTTTACTGGTTAACATCGCCGAGAATTTTACCGGTTTATCTTTCGTCCAGGTCTGTTCGAGCAGTTCGTAATCTGCCAACTGACCGACCCAGGTATAGAGATCGTCACTGGAAGAGACATCGCCTTCCGCTGACCAGGTGGCCTGATTACCCTTAGCATCAAGATTTTTTAAGCTGATGGCATCAAGCTTGAGAATGCCGTGATACTGCTTTTTGAATTGATCTTTTAAGATATTTTCAGTTGGCGGTTCGCCATCTGCCCAGGCATTACCAGTCATCAACATAAGCAGCGCCGTGCCAACAATCCATTGCTTTTTCACCCGAAAACCCTCGCGCGGAATAATTTATTCCGGTGATTATCATTAGGGTAATGAAAATTGGCAATGGACGTAAGTCTGAAGTGAAAAAGCCCCGGCACGATGCCGGGACGAGGTGATTAGTACTGATTGAAAATCTGCTGGATCTGCTGCGGATCTTTGGTTTGCGTCAGAGCCAGCTGCAGCAGGACGCGCGCTTTTTGCGGGTTCAGCGTGCCAGAGGCGACGAAGCCGTATTTCGCATCATCCACTTCAGCATCCTGAGTGGTAGCACCCGTCGGTACGCGGGAAGAACGCACTACTGCAGTGCCGTTTTTCGCGGCGGTTGCCAGGGTGTCGAACACGGATTTATACAGGTTACCATTACCCACACCAGCGCTAACGATGCCATCATAGCCCGCATCTACCAGTGCTTTAGCCGGAAGATCGGATGCGTTAGCGTAGTTATAAACGATGCCGACTTTCGGCAGCTCATTCAGCTTAGAGACATCGAATGGCGTATCGCTGGTGTGCTTACGTGCCGGGGTACGTTGGTAGTCAATCTTACCGTTGTGAATGTATCCCAGAGGACCGTAGTTAACAGACTTGAAGGTCGCTACGTCGGTGGTGTTGGTTTTGGTGACATCGCGACCGTCCAGTACGGTGTCGTTCATCACCACCAGCACGCCACGATTAGCGGAGGCTTTATCAGCTGCGGTCACTACCGCGTTATACAGGTTGAATGGACCGTCTGCGCTCATGGACGTGGACGGGCGCATTGCGCCGACCATCACCACCGGTTTGTCGCATTTCACCGTCAGGTCGAGGAAGTAAGCAGTTTCTTCCATCGTGTCGGTACCGTGGGTAATGACGAAGCCGTCGGTTTTATCGCAGTCGGCGTTAATTTTTTTCGCCAGTGTCAGCCAGACATTATCGTTCATGTCCTGGGAGCCGATATTCACTACCTGCTCGCCTTTAACGTTCGCAATGTCTTTTAGTTGCGGCACCGCATTAACCAGATTTTCTACGCCAACTTTACCCGCTGTGTAGTTAGATTTGGTTGCGGAGTCACCACCACCGGCAATGGTCCCGCCGGTTGCTAAAATGGTGATATTGGGTAATGCCAATGCTGCACCACTAAAACCCATAACCAGTGCGGCAAGTGCCGTCTTTTTGAAAAACTCCATTTCATTCCTCCAGTTACGTGAACGCTACGCATTATCCCTTAGCTTTGTATGGGAAATTTGACGTTAAACAATTTACAACGTGAATATATTTTGGAGATCTACAAAGTTAGAGGCAGGTAACAAAACGAAGAATTAAACGGCATAAAAAAGTATTATGCCGTCTTAAAATAGAGGATTATTTTAAATTCCCGACCAGGGCTTTGCGGCTATCTTCCAGAGTCACAACGCGGCTACAAACATCTTTGCCAAACTGCTGGAAATCTTTTTCCTGCTTTTTCCACTCGGTTTGGATTGAGGATTGCAGACCGCCCAAGCTTCCCAGCACATTCTGTAATGGGTTACCGCCGCTTTTCAGCACCGCTTTCGCGCCCATTTCATTAATGCTGTCCTGTAAAATTCCGCCCATTGCCTGATTCACTAGTTGCTGGCCTTCGGCGCGAACCTGATCAATGGCTTTATAGTGGAACGTCAGGCCATCGCTGCGCGTTTCGATAATGCGATTCATCTGCTCTTTAAGCTGCGCATCAAGTTTGGTCAGACGGCTGCGCATTTTGCTGCTGTCGCCCATCTCCTGAACGATAATTTTATCCAGCGCAATACGGGCTTTCTCGACGCGGCTTTTCGCGCCTTCATCAATCCACGGCAGCGTGCTACGTAGTTCAGCCTGATAATCCTTCGCCTGCTCGCGCTGGGCGGCATTCAGGGAATATTGCTTACCGTTATACATCACGTTGCCGTCTGGCGTGATCACCAGATTGCCGTTTTCGCCCTTCACCTGCACGGTTTGCGGGCTGACAATCACATCGTCACGCGGCGTGACGCTGCACTGGTAGTCGGCGTGAGCGGTCATTGCCGTCACTGAAAGTGCTGCCGCCAGCAGCATTTTGCGCATCATAGTCTTCCCTCAAGAACAAATCAGGCCAGCATATGCTGGCCCCAGATTGATAACAAAGTACGCGTTTTCCATGCCGGATGCGGCGTAAACGCCTTATCCCGCCTACTCGATCGTGCATCTCTGTAGGCCTGATAAGCGTAGCGCATCAGGCAGTTTTGCATTTGTCATCGCCCGTATGCTTTCTTAGTCCCACCAAACGTCGAAAAGTTCGCTGGTGCGTACCTCATCCAGTTTGCACTCTTCCAGCCACTTACGCACAATCGCCTGATGTTCTTCGGTGCATTTGCCGATTTCCTGCATGCAGATCAGACCTTCCCAGGCCAGATAACCGCTGCCGTCAAAGGCCAGTTTGTTCGGTTCGATAACCTCGTTAATAAAGTCATCAACGATTTTATCAATCTGTTCTTCCGATGTACCTTCCGGGAATCGCCATGCCACCGAAAATCCTAATTCCTGGAATTCGTCGATGTGCATTTTTTTACGCAGACGACGGCTACGGTTCTTTGCCATTATTTCACCCTCTCGAACATTAAGTCCCATACTCCGTGACCAAGACGATGACCACGTTGTTCAAATTTCGTCACCGGACGTGATGCCGGACGCGGTACGTAATCATTGCTCTCTGACAGGTTTTTATAACCGTCAATAGAAGACATCACTTCAAGCATATGTTCCGCATAAGGTTCCCAGTCGGTCGCCATATGGAATACGCCCCCCAGCTGCAGTTTGCTTTTTACCAGTTCGGCAAACGGCACCTGAACGATACGGCGTTTATTATGGCGCGCTTTGTGCCACGGGTCAGGGAAAAAGAGCTGCACCATGCGCAATGAATTGTCAGGAATCATTTTATGCAGCACTTCAACCGCATCGTGACACATCACGCGCAGGTTGCTTAAACCTTCTTCATGCGCAGAAGCCAGGCACGCACCAACGCCCGGTGAATGCACTTCAATGCCGAGGAAGTCCTGCTCGGGGCGATCTTTAGCCATTGCCACCAGCGACGCCCCCATGCCAAAACCAATCTCAAGCGTCACCGGCGCTTCACGGCCAAAAAGCGCGGGGAAATCCAGCATATCTTCACTGAACTCAACGCCCATCACCGGCCAGTAATTTTCCAGCGCATGTTCCTGGCCTTTGGTCAGTCGCCCCTGGCGGCGCACAAAACTACGGATACGGCGCAGTGGGCGGCCGTTTTCATCAAATTCCGGTGAAATGACGTCGTTTTTCATAAAGATTTAGTCGCTTGTGAAAGTGTTCTGAAAACGGGCATTATCCAAAGTTAGTTGCCGGATGCAAGCATGATAAGGCCGTGGCTGCGGAAAGTTCCGGTTTACACCCTGCCGTCGCTGTGCTGCAATCTTGCCCCCAACAACAGTGAAGTCGGTGACCATGCAAGCGTCGCAATTTTCAGCCCAGGTTCTGGACTGGTACGATAAATACGGGCGGAAAACGCTGCCCTGGCAAATTGACAAGACGCCCTACAAAGTATGGCTCTCAGAAGTGATGTTGCAACAAACTCAGGTTGCGACCGTTATCCCCTATTTTGAACGCTTTATGGCGCACTTCCCGACGGTGACCGATCTCGCCAATGCGCCGCTCGACGAAGTTCTCCACTTGTGGACCGGGCTTGGCTATTACGCCCGCGCGCGCAACCTGCATAAAGCGGCACAACAAGTGGCGACCTTACACGGTGGTAAATTCCCGGAAACCTTTGAAGAAGTCGCGCCGTTACCGGGCGTCGGGCGTTCCACCGCAGGCGCGATTCTCTCGCTTTCTCTGGGCAAGCACTTTCCGATTCTCGACGGTAACGTCAAACGCGTACTGGCGCGCTGCTATGCTGTAAGCGGCTGGCCTGGGAAAAAAGAGGTCGAGAATAAACTATGGAGTTTGAGCGAGCAGGTGACGCCCGCGGTCGGCGTGGAACGGTTTAATCAGGCGATGATGGATTTGGGCGCGATGATTTGCACGCGTTCGAAGCCGAAATGTTCGCTCTGTCCGCTACAAAACGGATGTATTGCCGCCACCAACAATAGCTGGTCGCTTTATCCGGGCAAAAAACCGAAACAGATGCTGCCGGAGCGCACCGGCTACTTTCTCCTGTTACAGCACGAAGATGAAGTATTGCTGGCGCAGCGTCCGCCGAGCGGATTGTGGGGCGGTTTATACTGTTTCCCGAAGTTTGCCGACGAAGAAAGTTTGCGGCATTGGCTGGCACAACGGCAGATTGCTGCCGATAACCTGACGCAACTGACCGCGTTTCGCCATACCTTCAGCCATTTCCACTTAGATATTGTGCCTATGTGGCTTCCCGTGTCGTCATTCACCGGCTGCATGGATGAAGGCAATGCGCTCTGGTATAACTTAGCGCAACCGCCGTCAGTTGGCCTGGCGGCTCCCGTGGAGCGTTTGTTACAGCAGTTACGCACTGGCGCGCCGGTTTAGCGCGTGAGTCGATAAAGAGGATGATTTATGAGCAGAACGATTTTTTGTACTTTCCTGCAACGTGAAGCAGAAGGTCAGGATTTTCAGCTGTACCCCGGCGAGCTGGGAAAACGCATCTATAACGAGATCTCCAAAGAAGCCTGGGCGCAGTGGCAGCACAAACAAACCATGCTGATTAATGAAAAGAAACTCAACATGATGAATGCCGAGCACCGCAAGCTGCTGGAGCAGGAGATGGTCAACTTCCTGTTCGAGGGTAAAGAGGTGCATATCGAGGGCTATACGCCGGAAGATAAAAAATAAAAACAGTGCCGGAGCACGCCTCCGGCAGCTTGCATAAAAACAAACACAACACGCACCCGGAATGATGAAAAAATATCTCGCGCTGGCTTTGATTGCGCCGTTGCTCATCTCCTGTTCGACGACCAAAAAAGGCGATACCTATAACGAAGCCTGGGTCAAAGATACCAACGGTTTTGATATTCTGATGGGGCAATTTGCCCACAATATTGAGAACATCTGGGGCTTCAAAGAGGTGGTGATCGCCGGTCCTAAGGACTACGTGAAATACACCGATCAATATCAGACCCGCAGCCACATCAACTTCGATGACGGTACGATTACTATCGAAACCATCGCCGGGACAGAACCTGCCGCGCATTTGCGCCGGGCAATTATCAAAACGTTGCTGATGGGTGACGATCCGAGTTCGGTCGATCTCTATTCCGACGTTGATGATATTACAATTTCGAAAGAACCTTTCCTTTACGGTCAGGTGGTGGACAACACCGGGCAGCCGATTCGCTGGGAAGGTCGCGCAAGCAACTTCGCGGATTATCTGCTGAAAAACCGTCTGAAAAGCCGCAGCAACGGGCTACGTATCATCTACAGCGTCACCATTAACATGGTGCCGAACCACCTTGATAAACGTGCGCACAAATATCTCGGCATGGTCCGCCAGGCGTCACGGAAATATGGCGTTGATGAGTCGCTGATTCTGGCAATTATGCAGACTGAATCTTCCTTTAACCCGTATGCGGTCAGCCGTTCCGATGCGCTGGGATTAATGCAGGTGGTACAAAATACTGCCGGGAAAGATGTGTTCCGCTCGCAGGGGAAATCCGGCACGCCGAGCCGCAGTTTCTTGTTTGATCCTGCCAGCAATATTGATACCGGCACCGCGTATCTGGCGATGCTGAACAATGTTTATCTCGGCGGAATTGATAACCCAACATCGCGGCGTTATGCCGTCATCACCGCCTATAACGGCGGCGCAGGCAGCGTGCTGCGAGTCTTTTCGAATGATAAGATTCAGGCTGCCAATATTATTAACACCATGACGCCGGGCGATGTTTATCAGACGCTGACGACCCGCCATCCCTCTGCGGAATCTCGCCGTTATCTTTATAAAGTGAATACCGCGCAAAAATCCTACCGCCGCCGATAATTCCATTAACCGCCCCTGACGATGCTCAGGGGCAAAAATGTTATCCACATCACAATTTCGTTTTGCAAATTGGGAATGTTTGCAATTATTTGCCACAGGTAACAAAAAACCAGTCCGCGAAGTTGATAGAATCCCATCATCTCGCACGGTCAAATGTGCTTTTTCAAACACTCATCCGAATCACGATGTGAGGAAATTAACATGAATCTTAAGCTGCAGCTGAAAATCCTCTCTTTTCTGCAGTTCTGTCTGTGGGGAAGTTGGCTGACGACCCTCGGCTCCTATATGTTTGTTACCCTGAAGTTTGACGGTGCTTCTATTGGCGCAGTTTATAGCTCACTGGGTATCGCCGCGGTATTTATGCCTGCGCTACTGGGGATTGTGGCCGACAAATGGTTAAGTGCGAAATGGGTATATGCCATTTGCCACACCATTGGCGCTATCACGCTGTTCATGGCGGCACAGGTCACGACGCCGGAAGCGATGTTCCTTGTGATATTGATTAACTCGTTTGCTTATATGCCAACGCTTGGGTTAATCAACACCATCTCTTACTATCGCCTGCAAAATGCCGGGATGGATATCGTTACTGACTTCCCGCCAATCCGTATCTGGGGCACCATCGGCTTTATCATGGCAATGTGGGTGGTGAGCCTGTCTGGCTTCGAATTAAGCCACATGCAGCTGTATATTGGCGCAGCACTTTCCGCCATTCTGGTTCTGTTTACCCTGACTCTGCCGCATATTCCGGTTGCTAAACAGCAAGCGAATCAGAGCTGGACAACCCTGCTGGGCCTCGATGCATTCGCGCTGTTTAAAAACAAGCGTATGGCAATCTTCTTCATCTTCTCAATGCTGCTGGGCGCGGAACTGCAGATTACCAACATGTTCGGTAATACCTTCCTGCACAGCTTCGACAAAGATCCGATGTTTGCCAGCAGCTTCATCGTGCAGCATGCGTCAATCATCATGTCGATTTCGCAGATCTCTGAAACCCTGTTCATTCTGACCATCCCGTTCTTCTTAAGCCGCTACGGTATTAAGAACGTAATGATGATCAGTATTGTGGCGTGGATCCTGCGTTTTGCGCTGTTTGCTTACGGCGACCCGACTCCGTTCGGTACTGTACTGCTGGTACTGTCGATGATCGTTTACGGTTGCGCATTCGACTTCTTCAACATCTCTGGTTCGGTGTTTGTCGAAAAAGAAGTTAGCCCGGCAATTCGCGCCAGTGCACAAGGGACGTTCCTGATGATGACTAACGGCTTCGGCTGTATCCTCGGCGGCATCGTGAGCGGTAAAGTTGTTGAGATGTACACCCAAAACGGCATTACCGACTGGCAGACCGTATGGTTGATTTTCGCTGGTTATTCCGTGGTTCTGGCCTTCGCGTTCATGGCGATGTTCAAATATAAACACGTTCGTGTCCCGACAGGCACACAGACGGTTAGCCACTAATTACGCAAAGAAAAACGGGTCGCCAGAAGGTGACCCGTTTTTTTATTCTTACTTCAACACATAACCGTACAATCGTTTCATGCCATCCGCATCGGTTTCGCTATAGACACCTTGCAACTCCGGCGAAAATCCCGGCAACAAATTCACGCCTTCTTCCAGCGCAAGGAAATAACGTTGAACCGCCCCACCCCAGACTTCCCCGGGTACCACGCAAAGCACGCCAGGTGGATAAGGCAACGCCCCTTCTGCCGCAATTCGCCCTTCGGCATCACGAATCCGCACCAACTCCACTTCACCGCGAATATAAGCGCTATGCGCATCCTGGGGGTTCATCACCACTGACGGGAAACTCTGCTGGCGGAACATCGCTTTTTGTAGGTCTTTGACGTCGAAACTGACATACAGATCGTGCATCTCCTGACACAACTGGCGCAGGGTGTAGTCGCGATAGCGCACCGGATATTTGTTATAAACGCTCGGCAACACCTCAGCCAGCGACGAGTCATCCTCAATATGCTGTTCAAATTGCGCCAGCATCACCACCAGTTGTGCCAGCTTCTCGTGGCTTTCCGCCGGAGTTAATAAGAACAGAATGGAGTTGAGATCGCACTTCTCCGGCACAATGCCGTTCTCACGCAGATAGTGCGCCAGAATCGTCGCCGGAACGCCAAAGTCGCTATATTCGCCGGTTTCGGCATTGATACCTGGTGTAGTGAGTAACAGCTTGCACGGATCAACAAAATACTGATCCGCGGCATATCCTTCAAAGCCGTGCCACTTCGCCCCCGGCTCAAAACTGAAAAAACGGCGGTCGCTGGCTAACACTGATGTCGGATAATCCTGCCACAATTTGCCATCAACAACGGGCGGGATAAACGGGCGGAACAGCTTACAGCGCGCAAGAATAGCCTTGCGCGACTCAATACCCAACTCAACGCACTCAGCCCACAGCCGACGCCCACTCTCCCCTTCATGAATTTTGGCGTTAACATCCAGTGCAGCAAACAGCGGATAGAAAGGGCTGGTAGAAGCATGGAGCATAAAGGCGTTATTCAACCGCTTATGCGGGCAAAAACGCGCCTGTCCGCGGATATGGTTATCTTTTTTATGGATCTGCGACGTCTGTGAGAATCCAGCCTGCTGTTTGTGCACCAACTGGGTCACAAAAATCCCCGGATCGTTTTCGTTAAGTTCTAACAGCAGCGGCGAGCTATCCGCCATCATCGGGATAAACTGTTCGTAACCGACCCACGCGGAATCAAACAGAATGTAATCACAGAGATGCCCAATGGTATCGATCACCTGACGGGCGTTATAGACAGTGCCGTCATAGGTTCCCAGCTGAATAATCACCAGGCGAAACGGGCGCGGCAGGTCGGCTTTTTCTGGCGCAACGTCGCGAATTTGCTGGCGCAGATACTCTTCATTAAAACAGTGCGCATCAATACCGCCAATGAAACCAAACGGGTTACGTGAAGCTTCCAGATAGACCGGCGTCGTCCCCGCCTGAATCAGCGCGCCGTGATGATTCGACTTATGGTTGTTACGGTCGAAGAGCACCAGATCGCCACGCGTTAACAGCGCATTCGTCACCACTTTATTCGCTGCCGATGTGCCGTTCAGCACAAAATAGGTTTTATCGGCATGAAAGACTTTGGCTGCGAATTTCTGCGCATCTTTCGCCGATCCTTCATGAATAAGCAGATCGCCCAATTTTACGTCAGCGTTACACATATCGGCGCGAAAGACGTTCTCACCAAAGAAATCGTAAAAATGGCGTCCGGCAGGATGCTTTTTAAAGAACGCACCATGTTGATGTCCAGGGCAAGCAAAGGTGCTGTTGCCCATCTCAACGTACTGCGTCAGCGTGTCATAAAACGGTGGCAGCAAATTCTCTTCATACTGACAGGCTGCGGATTCCAGCTCCAGCCACTGCTGCTCGTTGCCGTTGATTACCGCCGTAACGCCCGCAGGTAATTCAACAGCATGTTCGGAATACAAAAACACCGGTAGATGAAAACCGGTGCGCTTAAGCAACGCAAGAATGCCACTGCGACTATCCGCAGCGGTAATGACGACTGCCGCGACGTCCGTAAAATCAGTATCTCCCAACGCCACCACGCGGCGATGAGAAGAAAGTCGGGATACCAGTTCACTACTGGCGGCAATATTCATTGATTTCATAAGCGCAAACCCGTTTCGGGGAAGTAAGAATACCGGACAAGGTGGAAAACCCTGCCCCATGAGATATGGGTCAAACTGGTCACCAGCTCCGACCGCCAGACATCAGTAAAAGCAGAAACGCTCTGATTTTACTGTTGTCCTGCAGTGAGCGTGCGTTAACTTCACCGCATGAGCAGTAACATAGAAAGGGAAACGTTTCGCGCGAAACGGCGATAAGCGAGAGAATGTAAGGAGATGGCGTGCATCGGGCAAACTCCGTACAGAGAGGAGAAAATTCGCGCAATCATGGCACCTTTCGCTAAGGCGTGCAAGCCAGGACTTTGCGACCAGACAAGCCATCAACAAGGCAAAAAGTTCATAATAAGAAAATCAAACAATACAGCTAACAGGAACTCTTGTGGTCATCGGCCCTTTTATCAACGCTAGTGCAGTCTTACTGGGTGGCGTTCTCGGCGCACTGCTCAGCCAACGCTTACCGGAACGTATCCGCGTCTCCATGACATCTATTTTTGGTCTGGCATCGCTGGGGATTGGTATTTTACTGGTTGTGAAATGCGCCAACCTTCCAGCGATGGTTTTAGCTACGCTACTTGGCGCTCTAATTGGCGAAATTTGTTTGCTGGAGAAAGGTGTCAATACAGCAGTCGCCAAAGCACAAAATCTGTTTCGTCACTCACGTAAGAAGCCAGCGCATGAATCTTTTATTCAGAATTATGTCGCGATTATTGTCCTGTTTTGCGCCAGCGGCACCGGGATCTTCGGGGCGATGAACGAAGGGATGACCGGCGATCCGAGTATTTTAATCGCCAAGTCATTTCTTGATTTCTTTACGGCGATGATCTTCGCCTGCTCGCTGGGTATTGCGGTGTCGGTAATTAGTATCCCATTACTGATCATCCAGTTAACGCTGGCGTGGGCTGCCGCGCTGATATTACCGCTGACCACACCGTCGATGATGGCAGACTTCAGCGCCGTAGGCGGTTTATTGCTGCTGGCAACCGGATTACGCATCTGTGGCATTAAAATGTTCCCGGTGGTCAACATGCTTCCAGCACTCCTTCTGGCAATGCCGCTTTCCGCCGCCTGGACCGCCTGGTTTGCCTGACAATGCGTGCAATAGCGGCAAAGTGATGATAGATTGTGCAGTCTGCAGTAAATTGAAGAAATTTGATTGACGAGACGAGGCGAATCAGGTTTAATGCGCCCCGTTGCCCGGATAGCTCAGTCGGTAGAGCAGGGGATTGAAAATCCCCGTGTCCTTGGTTCGATTCCGAGTCCGGGCACCACTACTTAGAAGAACCAGCCTACGGGCTGGTTTTTTGCTTTCTGGGGTTCTGGTAGATATCCGGTCACTTTGAATGCTGATGTCACTGCTTTACCTCTTCCATCCAGCCTGAACATTTCTTCTAAGTAGCCCCCTTCTGGTCACTGTGGCCTTTTCTGTCAAACTTCAAATCCCCAATAGACACTATTTCCACATGAGCACCTGGCTAACGGATTCATTACTGCACGGATACATCCGGTCTTTGTCCGGTCTGAAGTAAAACGCATACCACCTGCGTTGGCCCCTCCTCAGTCCCCCCCTACATCAAACCGAACATTTTTCACTCTGATTGATTTAGCTTTAGTCAACTTTTGGGTGTTATGCCTACTATATCAATATGATCCATAGGGGATTATGGCCAGACTACCGGTAATACCGAGAGACAGGATCTCAATCGGAGATAGAACGTTCTGCAAAACGGGGCTTACAGAAAATCCCTAAATGACCTGCAACCTCCAGCCCATTGCATATTATGATAACAGTGAATATTTTGGTTAAGTCGCGCCCCGCAAAAGGTGGAAAGCAATTTAACAAATTGAATTAAAAGGGTTTAACCGCAAAATGGACGCAACCGGCAACACGACAGTCACCTGCCTGAGTCACAAAATGAAGTACAAAGAAGTCGCCTGCGGTAAGCAGCGGATGCACTGGCTGGCGCTGCAGTTCGTGGATGAGAACAACAACCCAGTTTCCGGTCTCAACGTGCAGCTGGAGTATCATCCACGGGCAATGGCGGCAGAGCTGGCTCTGTGGGCCAGAGGCAGACACACTCAGTTTGACCCCACACCGCCGCCCCCACCTGTCGGTGTCACTGACAGTCAGGGTCTGGTACGGTTTGATGACTTGTACTGAATTAAAGCACCTAAAACAAACATTTATATCGCAACAGTTAAATAGAATGGATAATCGGTAATAAAATGGTCCTTGAGTGCGTTAGATCAACATCAAAATAATTAAAATACCCATGCATTTTTTTAAGATATGGTTTTAGATCAGAATGAGATTAAAAGGGAGAGAAAGTCATAGCCTTATTTGATGTCAGAAACCAATGCGTGGAAGTTAGAGCATTACGGAAAAAAGCCTGACATACTTAACGGGCAGGCATAGAGGTGATCTCATTGAATTTGTTAGCGCAATCAGTAGATCACAAAACTCTATGCCTGTCTTCTTTTCTGGGGACTCCTCAGCC
>NZ_JBQZXE010000097.1:0-14691 GCF_053555855.1 Shigella sp. SIG3 | reverse complement strand
CGGGGATACATCCGTCTGTTCCGGACATTATCTTCCAAACAAGGTCTTATCCAGTTGGCGGTTTACATTGCTCCACAGTCGTGAATTAATACGAATAGTATTCTGTTGAGGGCGATGCCAATGAAAAAATTGTTTATCCAGTTTTACCTGTTATTGTTTGTCTGCTTCCTTGTGATGTCTCTGCTGGTTGGGCTGGTGTACAAATTTACCGCCGAACGCGCGGGCAAACAGTCGCTGGATGATTTGATGAACAGTTCGCTGTATCTGATGCGCAGCGAATTGCGAGAGATCCCCCCACACGACTGGGGTAAGACGCTGAAAGAGATGGATTTAAATCTCTCTTTCGATCTGCGTGTCGAGCCACTGAGTAAATACCATCTTGATGATATTTCCATGCACCGACTGCGTGGCGGCGAAATTGTCGCCCTGGACGATCAGTACACGTTTTTGCAGCGTATCCCGCGCAGCCACTACGTGCTGGCAGTTGGTCCTGTTCCTTATCTTTATTACCTCCATCAAATGCGATTGCTGGATATCGCCCTGATCGCTTTTATTGCTATTTCCCTCGCCTTTCCGGTGTTTATCTGGATGCGTCCGCACTGGCAGGATATGTTAAAACTGGAAGCAGCGGCGCAACGATTTGGCGATGGGCATCTCAATGAACGTATCCACTTTGATGAGGGTTCGAGCTTTGAACGACTTGGTATCGCATTTAACCAGATGGCGGACAATATCAACGCCTTAATTGCCAGCAAAAAACAGCTTATTGACGGTATCGCTCACGAACTGCGAACACCGTTAGTGCGCCTGCGTTATCGACTGGAGATGAGCGATAACCTGAGCGCCGCCGAATCCCAGGCGTTGAATCGTGATATCAGTCAACTTGAAGCTTTAATTGAAGAGCTGCTGACTTATGCCCGACTCGATCGCCCACAAAACGAGCTTCATCTTAGCGAACCAGACCTGCCGTTGTGGCTGTCAACGCATCTGGCAGATATTCAGGCAGTAACGCCCGATAAAACGGTACGGATAAAAACGCTCATGCAAGGCCATTATGCGGCGTTGGATATGCGCTTAATGGAGCGCGTGCTGGATAATTTGCTCAATAACGCCCTGCGCTACTGCCATTCAACGGTTGAAACCAGCCTGCTACTGTCGGGGAATAGAGCGACATTAATTGTTGAGGATGATGGCCCAGGGATTGCCCCAGAAAACCGCGAACATATCTTTGAACCTTTTGTTCGCCTCGATCCCAGCCGGGATCGCTCAACCGGCGGCTGCGGGCTGGGGCTGGCAATTGTCCACTCTATAGCACTGGCAATGGGCGGTACGGTTAATTGTGACATCAGCGAACTGGGTGGTGCTCGCTTCTCGTTTAGCTGGCCGTTATGGCATAACATCCCGCAATTTACCTCTGCCTGACACTACGCGCACGATGGTCAAGTCACAACGACTGTGCTATAAAATAAGTATGTTGTAACTAAAGTGGTTAATATTATGGCGCGTTACGATCTCGTAGACCGACTCAACACTACCTTTCGCCAGATGGAACAAGAGCTGGCTACATTTGCCGCTCATCTTGAGCAACACAAGCTATTGGTTGCCCGCGTGTTCTCTTTGCCGGAGGTAAAAAAAGAGGATGAGCATAATCCGCTTAATCGTATTGAGGTAAAACAACATCTCGGCAACGACGCGCAGTCGCTGGCGTTGCGTCATTTCCGCCATTTATTTATTCAACAACAGTCCGAAAATCGCAGCAGCAAGGCCGCTGTCCGTCTGCCTGGCGTGTTGTGTTACCAGGTCGATAACCTTTCGCAAGCAGCGTTGGTCAGTCATATTCAGCACATCAATAAACTCAAGACCACGTTCGAGCATATCGTCACGGTTGAATCAGAACTCCCCACCGCGGCACGTTTTGAATGGGTGCATCGTCATTTGCCGGGGCTGATCACCCTTAATGCTTACCGCACGCTCACCGTTCTGCACGACCCCGCCACTTTACGCTTTGGTTGGGCTAATAAACATATCATTAAGAATTTGCATCGTGATGAAGTCCTGGCACAGCTGGAAAAAAGCCTGAAATCACCACGTAGTGTCGCACCGTGGACGCGCGAGGAGTGGCAAAGAAAACTGGAGCGAGAGTATCAGGATATCGCTGCCCTGCCACAGAACGCGAAGTTAAAAATCAAACGTCCAGTGAAGGTGCAGCCGATTGCCCGCGTCTGGTACAAAGGAGATCAAAAACAAGTCCAACACGCCTGCCCTACACCACTGATTGCACTGATTAATCGGGATAATGGCGCGGGCGTGCCGGACGTTGGTGAGTTGTTAAATTACGATGCCGACAATGTGCAGCACCGTTATAAACCTCAAGCGCAGCCGCTTCGTTTGATCATTCCACGGCTGCACCTGTATGTTGCAGATTAACGCCCGGCTTTTATACTGCCGACCATCTGTTCTGGCCGTACCCAGCTGTCAAACTCGGCTTCGCTAAGATACCCCAGCGCAAGGGCCGCAGCTTTTAAGGTCAGCCCTTCTTTATGCGCTTTTTTGGCGATCTCCGCGGCTTTGTCATAACCAATGTGGGTGTTAAGCGCAGTCACCAGCATCAGCGATTCATTGAGTAATTGATTGATTCGCTCACGATTCGGTTCAATACCCACTGCGCAGTGTTTGTTAAAACTTTCCATGCCATCTGCCAGCAAGCGCACCGATTGCAGGAAATTATGGATCACCATCGGACGGAAGACGTTCAGTTCAAAGTTACCGGAAGCGCCACCCATGTTGATCGCCACGTCGTTCCCCATTACCTGACAGCAGAGCATGGTTAATGCTTCACACTGGGTTGGGTTCACTTTCCCCGGCATGATTGAGCTGCCCGGCTCATTTTCCGGGATTGAGATTTCACCAATTCCGCAGCGCGGGCCAGAGGCCAGCCAGCGGACATCATTGGCGATTTTCATCAGTGACGCAGCCAACCCTTTCAACGCGCCGTGCGCCTGAACCAGGGCATCACAGGTCGCAAGCGCTTCAAATTTGTTCGGCGCGGTAACAAACGGTGCACAGGTAATGACTGCCAGTTCATCTGCTACGCGCCGCGCATACTCCGGATGGGTATTTAGTCCAGTACCCACCGCTGTACCGCCAAGAGCCAGTTCCGCTACGTGAGGCAGGCTGTATTCGATATGTTTGAGATTATGCTCGAGCATCGCTACCCAGCCGGAAATCTCCTGCCCTAGTGTTAGCGGCGTGGCGTCCTGCAAGTGGGTTCGACCGATTTTGACGATATCGGCAAATGCACGCGATTTTTCACTCAGCGTCTGTGTCAGGGTTTTAAGCTGCGGAATGAGTTGCTTGCGCAGTGCCAGCAGCGCCGCAACGTGCATCGCCGTCGGAAAGACATCGTTGGAACTTTGGCTTTTGTTCACGTCGTCGTTAGGGTGAACTTTACGTTCCATCCCGCGCACACCGCCGAGTAATTCACTGGCCCGGTTAGCCAGCACTTCGTTCATGTTCATGTTACTTTGCGTGCCGGAGCCGGTCTGCCAGATAGCCAGCGGGAATTCGTCGTCATGCTGTCCTGCCAGTACTTCATCCGCCGCCTGCCGAATGGCGCTCGCTTTCTCTTCAGACAACAAGTCTAAATCTTCATTAACTTTTGCCGCTGCGCGCTTGGTTAGCGCCAGCGCATGAATCAGTGAGGTGGGCATTTTCTCCGTCGAAATGCGGAAATGCTCCAGCGAGCGTTGAGTTTGTGCGCCCCACAGCTTATCTGCCGGGACATCAATCGCCCCCATCGAATCTTTTTCGCTGCGTACTGTATTCATGGCCTGCTCCTCACCTGATTAATTTTTTCTTTCTGTTTTGCTTTCGTTAAGCAACTTTTAGCTCACTCATTATTTACTATTTGATAACAAATGTTTGGTCTTTCGTGCCATGTAAAAAAACCGCCCCGAAGGGCGGCTCTGTTTATTTCACACAGCGAGTGCACTGTGTGAGTTGTATCTGCTGGAAGAAGTCATTTCCTTTATCATCCACAAGGATAAACGCCGGGAAATCTTCCACTTCAATTTTCCAGATGGCTTCCATTCCCAGTTCCGGATATTCAACACATTCCAGGCTCTTAATACTTCCCTGCGCCAATACAGCGGCCGGACCACCGATACTGCCAAGGTAGAAGCCGCCGTGTTTTTTACAGGCATCCGTCACCTGCTGGCTGCGGTTGCCTTTCGCCAGCATGATCATACTTCCGCCCTGCGCTTGCAGTTGATCGACATAAGAATCCATCCGTCCGGCGGTCGTTGGGCCAAGAGAACCGGAGGCATAACCTTCCGGCGTTTTGGCCGGACCCGCGTAGTAAATCGGATGATCTTTAATGTATTGCGGCAGCCCTTCACCGTTATCCATCCGCTCTTTCAGTTTGGCGTGAGCAATATCACGACCAACGATAATCGTGCCGTTAAGCGATAAGCGTGTAGAAACGGGATACTGCGACAACTGTGCGAGGATCTCTTTCATCGGACGGTTAAGGTCAACGCGCACCGCTTCGCCTTCTCCCGCTTTACGCAGCTCTTCAGGGATATATTTACCTGGATTATGTTCCAGTTTTTCGATCCAGATCCCCTGACGGTTGATCTTCGCTTTGATATTACGGTCAGCAGAGCAGGAAACACCCATACCAACCGGACAGGATGCGCCGTGACGTGGCAGGCGAATCACGCGGATGTCGTGAGCGAAGTATTTACCACCAAACTGCGCACCCAGACCGAGATTTTGCGCTTCGATCAGTAATTCTTTTTCCAGTTCCACATCGCGGAACGCCTGACCGTGCTCATTCCCTTCCGTTGGCAGTTCATCATAGTATTTCGCGGAAGCCAGTTTCACCGTTTTAAGGTTCGTTTCTGCAGAAGTTCCACCAATAACGAACGCAATATGATACGGAGGACAGGCCGCGGTACCCAGCGTGCGCATCTTCTCAACCAGGTAATTTTTCAGTTTCCCCGGCGTCAGTAACGCTTTGGTTTCCTGATAGAGATACGTCTTGTTTGCCGAACCACCACCTTTTGCGATACAGAGGAATTTGTATTCGTCGCCATCAACGGCATAAAGATCGATCTGCGCTGGCAGATTGGTGCCGGTATTCACTTCTTTATACATATCCAGCGGCGCGTTTTGCGAGTAGCGCAGATTATCTTCGATATAAGTGTTATAGACACCGCGCGCCAGCGCCGCTTCATCACCACCACCGGTCCATACACGCTGCCCTTTTTTACCAACAATAATCGCGGTGCCGGTATCCTGACAGGTTGGCAGAACGCCTTTCGCCGCGATGTCGGAGTTACGCAGGAATTGCAGCGCCACATATTTATCATTTTCGCTGGCCTCCGGGTCACGCAGAATGTCGGCCACCTGTTGTTGGTGAGCCGGACGCAGCATAAACGACGCATCATGAAACGCCTGACGCGCCAACAGAGTTAACGCTTCGGGTGCGACTTTCAAAATCTCCTGCCCTTCAAATTCAGATACGCTAACGTGTTCACTGGTTAGCAGGTAATACTCAGTATCATCTTTTTTGAGTGGAAAAGGAGACTGATAATGAAAGGGTTTGTTTGACATTGTTCTCTCACTTACTGCCTGGTTTGGTTATGCTCTGGGCGGGTGTTCCGTTGCCCTGTTAAAAGCGAGTAACAATATCCTACACAGTTTTTTAACAAAAACTGAGACTAGTACGACTTTTTGCGGCTCCAGGTTACTTCCCGTAGGATTCTTGCTTTAATAGCGGGATTAATTTCCACATTAAAACAGGGATTGATCATGCAAAAACTCATTAACTCAGTGCAAAACTATGCCTGGGGTAGCAAAACGGCGTTGACTGAACTTTATGGTATGGAAAATCCGTCCAGCCAGCCGATGGCCGAGCTGTGGATGGGCGCACATCCGAAAAGCAGTTCACGAGTGCAGAATGCCGCCGGAGATATCGTTTCACTGCGTGATGTGATTGAGAGTGATAAATCGACTCTGCTCGGAGAGGCCGTTGCCAAACGCTTTGGCGAACTGCCTTTCCTGTTCAAAGTATTATGCGCAGCACAGCCACTCTCCATTCAGGTTCATCCAAACAAACACAATTCTGAAATCGGTTTTGCCAAAGAAAATGCCGCAGGTATCCCGATGGATGCCGCCGAGCGTAACTATAAAGATCCTAACCACAAGCCGGAGCTGGTTTTTGCGCTGACGCCTTTCCTTGCGATGAACGCGTTTCGTGAATTTTCCGAGATTGTCTCCCTACTCCAGCCGGTCGCCGGTGCACATCCGGCGATTGCTCACTTTTTACAACAGCCACATGCCGAACGTTTAAGCGAACTGTTCGCCAACCTGTTGAATATGCAGGGTGAAGAAAAATCCCGCGCGCTGGCGATTTTAAAATCGGCGCTCGACAGTCAGCAGGGTGAACCGTGGCAAACGATTCGTTTAATTTCTGAATTTTACCCGGAAGACAGCGGCCTGTTCTCCCCGCTGTTACTGAATGTGGTGAAATTGAATCCTGGCGAAGCGATGTTCCTGTTCGCTGAAACACCGCACGCTTACCTGCAAGGCGTGGCGCTGGAAGTGATGGCGAACTCCGATAACGTGCTGCGTGCAGGTCTGACGCCTAAATACATTGATATTCCGGAACTGGTTGCCAATGTGAAATTCGAAGCCAAACCGGCTAACCAGTTGTTGACCCAGCCGGTGAAACAAGGTGCAGAACTGGGCTTCCCGATTCCTGTGGATGATTTTGCCTTCTCGCTGCATGACCTTAGGGATAAAGAAACCACCATCAGCCAGCAGAGTGCCGCCATTTTGTTCTGCGTCGAAGGCGATGCAACGTTGTGGAAAGGTTCTCAGCAGTTACAGCTTAAACCGGGTGAATCAGCGTTTATTGCCGCCAACAAATCACCGGTGACTGTCAAAGGCCACGGCCGTTTAGCGCGTGTTTACAACAAGCTGTAAGAGCTTACTGAAAAAATTAACATCTCTTGCTAAGCTTATTAAAGGCTTATAACACCTTCAGGCGGCCAGTCCGCCTGATTTCATTTTATGGATAATCATTATGAATAAATCGCTGGTAGCGGTAGGCGTCATTGTTGCGCTAGGCGTAGTCTGGACAGGCGGCGCATGGTATACAGGCAAGAAGATTGAAACCCATCTCGAAGACATGGTCGCGCAGGCGAACGCGCAACTCAAACTGACAGCTCCTGAATCCAACCTGGAAGTGAGTTATCAAAACTATCATCGCGGCGTATTCAGCAGCCAGTTGCAACTGTTGGTGAAACCCATTGCTGGGAAAGAAAATCCGTGGATTAAAAGCGGTCAGAGCGTCATCTTCAACGAATCGGTTGATCATGGTCCCTTCCCGCTTGCCCAGCTTAAAAAACTGAACCTGATCCCGTCGATGGCATCAATTCAAACCACGCTGGTTAATAACGAAGTAAGCAAACCACTGTTTGATATGGCAAAAGGTGAAACGCCTTTTGAGATTAACTCGCGCATTGGTTACAGCGGTGATTCCAGTTCCGATATTTCGCTCAATCCACTGAATTACGAGCAAAAGGATGAAAAAGTCGCCTTTAGCGGCGGCGAGTTCCAGTTAAATGCTGACAGAGACGGCAAAGCCATCTCCCTTTCCGGGGAGGCGCAAAGTGGTCGGATAGACGCAGTTAACGAATACAACCAGAAAGTGCAGTTGACCTTTAATAATCTGAAAACCGACGGTTCCAGCACGCTGGGAAGTTTTGGTGAGCGCGTAGGAAACCAAAAACTGTCACTGGAAAAAATGACCATTTCAGTGGAAGGCAAAGAACTGGCACTGCTGGAAGGCATGGAGATCAGCGGTAAATCGGATCTGGTCAATGACGGTAAAACGATCAATAGCCAACTGGATTACTCGCTAAACAGCCTGAAGGTACAGAATCAGGATCTGGGCAGCGGCAAGCTGACTTTAAAAGTCGGCCAGATTGATGGTGAAGCCTGGCATCAGTTTAGCCAGCAATATAACGCGCAAACTCAGGCGCTGCTGGCACAGCCAGAAATTGCCAACAATCCCGAACTTTATCAGGAGAAAGTGACGGAAGCCTTCTTTAGCGCCCTGCCGCTGATGTTGAAAGGCGATCCGGTGATTACTATCGCGCCGCTAAGCTGGAAAAACAGTCAGGGTGAAAGTGCGCTGAATCTGTCGCTGTTCCTGAAAGATCCGGCAACGACTAAAGAAGCGCCGCAAACGCTGGCGCAGGAAGTAGATCGTTCGGTTAAATCTCTGGATGCGAAACTGACCATTCCGGTGGATATGGCAACTGAGTTGATGACTCAGGTAGCGAAGCTGGAAGGTTATCAGGAAGATCAAGCGAAAAAACTGGCGAAACAGCAAGTTGAAGGTGCATCAGCAATGGGGCAGATGTTCCGTCTGACCACCTTGCAGGACAATACCATCACCACCAGCCTGCAATATGCTAACGGTCAGATAACGTTAAATGGGCAGAAAATGTCGTTAGAAGATTTTGTTGGCATGTTTGCGATGCCAGCTCTTAACGTTCCGGCTGTACCGGCAATTCCGCAGCAGTAATTCACGGCCAAAACGCCGGAGAATTTTCACTCCGGCGTTTTCATCTGAAAACAAACCAGAGATTGCCTGATGCGCTACGCTTATCAGGCCTACCTTTTCCTGCAACACTTTGAATTTATGAGTTTTTGTAGGCTGGATAAGGCGTTTACGCCGCATCCGGCATAAAAAACGCGCACTTTGTCAACAATCTGAAACGCCGGAGGTTTTTCTCTCCGGCGTTATTTCTTACTTCAGCATAAAGTCATACTGAATACTCATTTTCACATCCCAGTAATTCAGGCGATCGCCCAGCGTACTGCCATCGCGCTTTTCCCGCCCTTTATCGGCAGCAAGAAAGAAATTCATCCCTTGTAACGGCCCTTCGCTGACCCGATAGTTCATACCACCTAAGATACCCGCGCCTTCAATCCGCACATCTCGTTTACTGGATTCATAGCCGCGAGTCACAATCGGTGCAAATGTCAGCGTAAATTGCGGAGTTACACGGTAGTTGACACCTAATTGCCAGGACTGCATTCCTTCACGGTTACGATCAAGACTTAATGAAAAGGGATAGCCAATGTCGGTATCCACCACGGCACCATTCATTGCATGGCGCAAATAACCACCACTGCCAAATACGCTTCCCCACGGCGCATTCCAGGTCAATTGTCCACTAACCAACGCCGTTTCATTGGGCTGGCTGGTATTACGACTTAAACCTTCGAGCTGCGCGTAAAAGCCGAGCAACTCCCCTTTCAACGTATAATTCGGGTCGAGCGGTATGCTTTTCTCGAGAATACTTTGTATCTGATTGGAAACATCTTTCTGTACCGATGCCCCCAGAGAATAGCGACTGGTATCATCATGCCAACTGGCGGCTAAAAAAGAACGTGCGCGATGTTTATCGTATTTTCCCGTCTGGCTGTTATACACCCCTTCATCACGAATACCGGTTGTTGAATCAGTCCATAAAAATACTCGTGAACGCCACATTCCCCACAGATCAATATTTGGTGTTAAAGCCCAATAACCTAATGCTCCTTCAGAAACTGTCGGTAATGTACGTTGCGAACTGCCAGCCATTAACGGAATACGATAAGGTAAGCTACCATAACTATAATCCGTCCCGAAGCGACCTAATTTAAGCAGGCTATTTTCACTGGGTTTTATTTTTACTGCCCCCAGGGCAAAGCCAAAACTTTTATCACCATCAAGATACCACCGGATACTCATATCAGCACGAGCACCTAATTTATAAACATAATACGCTCCGCCTTCAACGCCAATAATATTGGAATAATAACCACTATTGAAATCGAGCAATCCTCCCTGTACCCATGCGTAAATATCTCTTCCCGCGCCAGCACTGGGCTTATCAGCCCTGCGCAATTCGTTTTTCAGTCTGATGCGTAGTCCCGCTTCATCGTCAGCCAGTTGCGCCACGTAAGCAGAGGTAAGGCCAGAGGCAGCCGTCAGGCAAATAACGGCCATGGCCACTATTTTTCTCATAGTTGCACCTTTGATGTTCTGATTATTTTTATTGAATATTAATTAGTGATATCGCTGATTAATTGCTGCTGCACTTTTTTACGATTATCAATTTCAACCACGATTTCTTTGAATTTTTTATCCGTGAGCGGATAAAACCAGATAATAACGAATGCCAGTAGCATAAATCCGCAAGGTACTAAGGCAATTGATGTGCGGATGCCCATAATAACTTCCGGCGTTTACACCTGATTGGCGATATATCCGCTTAATCCCAAAATAAAGGCAGGAATTGAACCTCCGATTGCCTGACCGCATTTACGGGTAAATGAGAATAGTGAATAGGTGAGCCCTTCAATTCGCACGCCGGTCAGGTATTCACCGTATTCTACGGTATCAGCTTCCAGTGCCCACATCACAGTCATAGTAACGCCCTGACCAATTGAAGCGATGGCCAACGCAACCAACGCCACCGGCAGTGACCAGACGGAAACCCAGAAGAATAGCAGATAACCGCAGGTTCCCAGCAAAGCGCCAATCAGGAAGGTATTCTTTTTACCGATCCTCGCGACCATCCCCGGCACAAGCGGTGCCGATGCCACAGTACCAACCAGGTTTTGCACCAGTACCAGCACAGTGAACAGCCCGGTATCATTTAACACATAGCGCACGTAGAACAACGACGAGGCGCTGACCGCGAAGGTCGAAATCAGCACACACAGCGCACCGATGCACAACATAAACAGCGGGCGATTCCGTTTCAGGGTTTGCAAACTGATCTTCAATGACGGCTGCGCCACGATACGTACCACATTTTCACGCGTCGATTTGAAGCAGATGAAGTAAAGCACCATTCCGGCAATCGCCAGCACAATCGTCCAGAAATGGTATACCGACACCATCTCTTCCGGGCTGGAGTTCTTAATGCTCGGTCCTATCAGAAATGCCAGGCATACAAAGGTCAATGAAGCGGCAATCCCACGAGCCGCGCCCAGACGGGCGCGAGATTGTGGTTGTTGGGTCATCGCGGTAGCAAGTGAACCATAAGGAATATTCACCAGGCTGTAGCAAAGCCCGAGGCCCATGTAGGTCAAATATGCATACACCACTTTGCTACCATGGCTCCAGTCGGTCGGTACCCAGAATACCAGCACGCTGAAGATCATTAACGGCGCAGTACCGAAGAGTAAAAACGGGCGGAATTTTCCCCAGCGGGTATTCACACTGTCCACCACTCGTCCGGCAAAGACGTCGGCGAAGGCATCAAATACCCGCACCAGTAACAGCATGGTGCCTGCCGCAGCGGCACCGACGCCAGCGACGTCGGTGTAGTAACTCAATAGGAAGAGCGCCCCCATTGCGAAGGCGAAGTTATTGGCGACGTCACCGAGGCTGTAGCCGACGATGGTGCGCCAGGAGAGTTGTTGATTCATTGTTTGCCTCCCTGCTGCGGTTTTTCACCGAAGTTCATGCCAGTCCAGCGTTTTTGCAGCAGAAAAGCCGCCGACTTCGGTTTGCGGTCGCGAGTGAAGATCCCTTTCTTGTTACCGCCAACGCGCAATATGCCTTGCGAGGTCGCAAAATCGGCGAAATTCCATACCTGTTCACCGACGACGGCGCTGACGCGATCAAAGACGCGGTGATACATATCCAGCCATGCACACTGATACTCTTCACTCCACATGTCGGTGTACATTGAGTGCAGGCCGGCTAACGTATCCACGCCGTATTCGGTGATGATAATCGGCTGATGCAGTTTCTCCTGCCAGGCCAGCAGTTCTTTTTCCAGTACCTTCTCTGCCGTTTCCAAATCGCCGCTTTGGACATACCAACCGTAATAACGGTTCAGGCACAGCACATCAAAGAGATCGCTGATGGTATCGGTGTGAGCGTCGCAGAACATTACATTGACGCAGGTGATCGGACGCGTCGGGTCGAGTTTACGCGTTGCTTCCGCCAGTGGCGCGAAATATTCCCGTGCACCTTGCGGACGGGTATCCGGTTCGTTGGCAATACTCCACATCACCACGCTTGGGTGGTTTTTGTCACGCGCTATCAGCTCTTTAATCGCCTGTAAGTGCGCCTGCTGAGTTTCCCCGTTGACAGCCTCTTCGCTGTACAGTTCTTTCGGCTTGTTGCCCGCTTCGAAACCAATGCCTAAAGAGAGGTTAAAGCCGACAGCTGCAGTTTCATCAATCACCACGATGCCATGTTCATCTGCCCAGTCGAGCATCTCTTCAGCGTAAGGGTAATGCGAGGTACGGTAGGAGTTGGCCCCAATCCAGTCCATTAATGCGTGATCGTGCACCATCAGCACGTTATCGAATCCTTTGCCTCGCAAATCCGCATCTTCATGACGACCAAAGCCAGTAAAGTAGAACGGTTTGTGGTTAATCAGGAACTGTTCGCCCTTCACTGCCACTGACCGGATGCCGACGCGCAGCAGGTAGATATCACACTCTGTCTGGCTTTTGGCTGTGACGCACAGTTCATAGAGATAACCTTCACCCGGTTGCCAGAGGTGCGGATTCACCACTTGCAAAGTCCCGCTGGTGCCTTGTCCAGTTGCAACCACCTGTTGATCCGCATCACGCAGTTCAACGCTGATATCACCATTGGCCACCACCTGCCAGTCAACAGACGCGTGGTTACAGTCTTGCGCGACATGCGTCACCACGGTGATATCGTCCACCCAGGTGTTCGGCGTGGTGTAGAGCATTACGCTGCGATGGATCCCGGCATAGTTAAAGAAA
Source organism: Shigella sp. SIG3 (assembly GCF_053555855.1). Lineage (NCBI taxonomy): Bacteria > Pseudomonadati > Pseudomonadota > Gammaproteobacteria > Enterobacterales > Enterobacteriaceae > Shigella > Shigella sp. SIG3. Next base: position 1,869 of record NZ_JBQZXE010000097.1, on the reverse strand, counting down.
CCATGGAAGTAAGACTGCTTTTTCTTGCCGTTTTCGTCGGTAATCACCATTCCCGGCGGGATAGTCTGCCAGTTCAGTTCGTTGTTCACACAAACGGTGATACGTACACTTTTCCCGGCAATAACATACGGCGTGACATCGGCTTCAAATGGCGTATAGCCGCCCTGATGCTCCATCACTTCCTGATTATTGACCCACACTTTGCCGTAATGAGTGACCGCATCGAAACGCAGCACGATACGCTGGCCTGCCCAACCTTTCGGTATAAAGACTTCGCGCTGATACCAGACGTTGCCCACATAATTACGAATATCTGCATCGGCGAACTGATCGTTAAAACTGCCTGGCACTGCAATTGCCCGGCTTTCTTGTAACGCGCTTTCCCACCAACGCTGATCAATTCCACAGTTTTCGCGATCCAGACTGAATGCCCACAGGCCGTCGAGTTTTTTGATTTCACGGGTTGGGGTTTCTACAGGACGTAACATAAGGGACTCCTCATTAAGATAAAAATACTGGTCAACCTTTAATCTGATTAGTTAACCAATTCTGTGTTGCACACAGTTATCTGTGAGAAACCCATGGAAGAGAAATGGAAATAAAAAGAACTGACACCGCGATCAAAAAACCAAAAACTGCAATACCCACAGCGTGATATGGATCGCATTAATCTTTAAAACAGCGTTGACAGAAGCCATAAAACAAGCAATCGAGCGTTCGTTCGAGAGTATTGGGAACGATAAACTCTCATGACATATGGCTACGGTGAATATTTTGGGGGGGAATTCTCCGAACACGGGGAGGATAATTTTTGCACAGAGAAATTACGATATGAAACGCGGGCACAGTTATCACCAGCCCGCGAAATGAGAGGATCAGGATGCGGTTAATATACCGCCAATCATCGCGCGTAATCCCTGAGCAAACGACGCTTCACGCGCCAGGTCTTCCGCTTCGATATCGGCCAGTACACCGTAGGTCAGATCCAGCAGTAAACGTGAAGTCATTGCCGTGTTGATGTCTGGGCTTATCTCGCCTTTTTGCTGGGCATCACGCATCCGCTGGGCAACAAATTCAGTGATCGTCATATGCTTATTTTTAAGCATGGCGGCGACCTGTGGGTTACGCATCCCTTCCGCCATAATTTCGACCACCAGCGCCCGTTGCCCAAAGGCTTCATGGGTGAGAGAGACAATAGACTCGACCATATAGTCAACAAAATGAATCCCTTCAATCGGTTCCCGGAAACGAGCCAGCGCCCTCTCCTGGTCCTGTAAGATAATCGCCTGAATCAAGGCTTCTTTGGAGATGAAATGGTGATAGAGCGTCCCAGGACTAATGGCGCAAGATTTACAGATGGCTTTCATCGAGGCACTGTGAAATCCATTTTCTGAAAAAATCTCTCTGGCAGCATTGAGGATCCGGGTCCGTGTCGGTTGTGCTTCAGTCTGCATGTTATCCATCATTAAACCATTATAGTTAGCGTGAATAACTAGTTTACCGCGTTGTCAGGTGAGCGCCTATCATTGCTGTTGAATAGTGCGAAGGTACACTCTATTCGTATACTTTTCACCCAGCAATTGGTTAACCAATTGCCGTGATTTGGCTGCCAGTTGTTTAGCAGAGACGTTGATGAATTGCACACGCTATCCCGGTAAACAACACATACGACCGTTTACCGGTTCGTTAGTGTATTAATTGAGCTCCTGTACCCCACCACCGGAGACGGTGAGAATTTGTCCGCTTACCCAGCTGGCTGCAGGCGAGCAAAGGAACAGCGCCGCGTTAGCAATATCTTGCGGTTGGCCCAGACGTCTGATCGGCGTGTGCTGTAACATTTTTTGTTCAATTTCTGGGTAATGACTCCAG
>NZ_JBQZXE010000096.1:0-14695 GCF_053555855.1 Shigella sp. SIG3 | reverse complement strand
GTAACGCGATGCAAATTAACCGTGATGATGTTTCGCAAATTATTGAACGTTAACAAATAAGGTCAGCATCCGGCTGGCCTTAAGATTTTTCTCTTTCCCTTTTCCCTTCCCTCTGCCATTTTTATATTCCTTATGTCGTGATTATAAAAAGGAAACGGCTATGCAATATCACCGTATACCCCACAGTTCGCTGGAAGTCAGCACGCTGGGGCTTGGCACGATGACGTTTGGTGAACAGAACAGCGAAGCCGACGCCCACGCACAACTCGACTATGCCGTCGCTCAGGGCATTAACCTTATCGACGTTGCCGAAATGTACCCAGTACCTCCGCGCCCCGAAACGCAAGGGTTAACCGAAACCTACGTCGGCAACTGGCTGGCGAAACATGGCAGCCGCGAAAAGTTAATTATCGCCTCCAAAGTGAGCGGACCGTCGCGCAATAATGACAAGGGCATCCGCCCGGATCAGGCGCTGGATCGGAAGAATATCCGCGAAGCGCTGCATGACAGCCTCAAGCGCCTACAGACTGATTACCTCGATCTTTATCAGGTGCACTGGCCGCAGCGCCCGACCAACTGCTTCGGCAAACTCGGTTATAGCTGGACGGATTCTGCGCCTGCGGTTTCGCTGCTGGATACGCTGGACGCACTGGCAGAGTACCAACGCGCGGGAAAAATTCGTTATATCGGCGTGTCGAACGAAACTGCATTTGGCGTAATGCGCTACCTGCATCTGGCGGACAAACACGATCTGCCGCGTATTGTCACCATTCAGAACCCTTACAGTCTGTTAAACCGCAGTTTTGAAGTAGGTCTGGCAGAAGTCAGCCAGTATGAAGGGGTCGAACTGCTGGCCTATTCGTGCCTGGGTTTCGGCACGCTGACCGGGAAATATCTCAATGGTGCAAAACCCGCTGGCGCACGTAATACGCTCTTTAGTCGGTTCACCCGCTATAGCGGTGAGCAAACGCAAAAAGCCGTCGCGGCGTATGTTGATATCGCCAGACGTCATGGCCTTGATCCTGCTCAGATGGCGCTCGCGTTTGTTCGCCGTCAACCGTTTGTTGCCAGCACTCTGCTGGGCGCAACCACGATGGATCAGCTGAAAACTAACATCGAAAGTTTGCATCTGGAGTTAAGCGAAGACGTATTAGCTGAAATTGAAGCGGTACATCAGGTTTATACTTATCCTGCACCATAAAGATTAACGCCGGTTAAAACCGGCGTTAAATATTAATGACGGCGCTGCCAGATCCACAGCGCCGTTATTGCCAGCGCAAATAGCGCACCGAAGCCAATGCCAATGGGCACGACCGGGATGCCTACCATTACCGCCAGCGAGTAAATGCCCAGCATCAACAACATGGCGCTGTTTTCGCCAAGGTTTTGTACTGCAATCGCATTCCCCGCCCCGACGCTTTTTTTACCCCGCTCCTGTAGCAACGCATTGAGCGGAACGACAAAAAAGCCCCCCAGCACGCCAATCAGCATCAACAAGGCATAGGCTGGCAGCAGCTCGTGTTGCAGGGAGAAAATCAGTACCACCACGCCAATCAAAATCCCGGCTGGCATACAGCGTGACACGGTTTCCAGCGTAACCAGCTTCGCTGCCGCACCTGCGCCAACCACGATACCAATCGCTACCATCGCGTTGAGATAGGTCGGCGTAGCGTTATCGGTAATGCCCAGCGCCACCGGTACCCACAGCACCAACAGGAAACGCAGCGTGACACCCGCTCCCCAGAATAAACTGGTGCCCACCAGCGAAAAACGCGTTTCACCATTGCACCATAGCGAGGTGCAGGCATTCAGGAAACTGCGGGTCATGTTGATGAGATTCCAGGACTGCCCCGGACGCGCCGCCGCCAGTTTGGGAATGTAGATATTGGCAACGACCGCACCACCGTAGGCCAGTGCGCATGCGGCCAGGGCGACCAGGACATGCCAGTCAGCCAGCACACCACCGGCTACGGAACCGAGTAAAATCGCCGCTATGGCAGAAGCTTCCATTAAACCGTTAGCTTTTACTAACTTACTACCCGTGGTTAATTCGCCGAGAATACCGTATTTCGCCGGTGAATAGGCTGCAGCACCAACACCCACCAGCGTATAGCCGAGAAACGGATTGATACCAAAGCAGATACTGGCTGCGCCCAGCAGCTTCAGGCCGTTGGCAAACATCATCACCCGGCCTTTGGCGAAGCTATCCGCCACCTGCCCGACAAACGGCGCCAAAAGAATGTAAGCACCTACAAACACCATTTGCAGGATGGGCTGGCTCCACTCCGGATAGAACTGCGCTTTCAGTAACGCCAGAGTGGCAAACAGTAGCGCGTTATCGCCAAACGCAGAGAGAAACTGCGCCACGATAACCGCTTTCATCCCCTTCGACCACAACGAAGTGTTAGTGTGCACTGACTCACTCATCGTGTTGTTCCGCTTCGTCTACCCAGCTTTTCAACGTGACAAAGTCAGGTTTGCCGCTGCCAAGTAATGGCATCTGTTTCAGATAGCGAATATCGCGCGGTACAGCAAGCTCCGGCACGCCGTGCTCGCGGGCATACTGTTGCAACTTATCGCGCGTCAGTTCGTTATCTGTGGTGAAAAGCACCAGTGCCTCGCCTTTGCTGGCATCGCTCTTAATCGCAGTGGCATGGACTTTATCTGGCGAAACACCAAGTGCCAGTTGTTCCACCATTTCCAGCGACACCATTTCGCCTGCAATTTTGGCAAAGCGTTTTGCGCGGCCCTGAATCTGCACAAAGCCCTGCTCGTCAAAACGCACAATATCGCCAGTGTCATACCAGCCGCGCTCCATTTCGCCGCGAACATTCTCGGCGGTGGGCACTTCCAGTACACCTGGCTTCTCCACCCGCAGATAGCCGTTCATTATGTTCGGCCCTTTCAGTTGCAGGCGTCCGCCCTCTTCGATACCAGGGACCGACAACAGGCGTGCATCCATTCCTGGTAGAATACGCCCTACCGTACCGGGTTTCGCCGCCATCGGTACGTTGATAGAAACGACAGGCGCGCATTCGGTCACACCGTAGCCTTCAAGGATGCGCAGGCCAAATTTATCCTGCCAAAGCTGTTTGGTACTTTCTTGTAGTTTTTCTGCGCCTGCCACCACATAGCGTAGACGATAGAAGTCATACGGGTTGGCGAAACGCGCGTAGTGACCGAGGAAAGTCGAGGTACCGAACAACACGGTGCAACTGCGGTCATACACCAAGTCCGGCACAATGCGGTAATGCAGCGGGCTTGGATAAAGGAACACTTCTGCACCTGTAAGCAGTGGCGTAAACAGGCCTACCGTCAGCCCAAAGGAGTGAAACAGCGGTAATGCCGACATAAAGCGATCGTTGGTGGTGAAGTCGGCAATCGTTTTAATCTGCTCGACGTTCGCCAGAATGCTTTTATGGCTATGGACGACGCCTTTTGGATGGCCTTCAGAACCGGAGGTAAAGAGGATCAGCGCCTCTTCTTCCGGCTGCTGTTTTACCTGCGCCAGGCGCGGCATCAGCAAATGAGCGAAGATCCATACTTTGTCGGCAGTGGTGACATCTGCTTTTAAATCTTCCAGATAGACCCAGCGCACCTGAGTAAGTTGCTCCGGCAGATGCCAGAGTTTGCCTTTATCGAGAAACTGGCGGGAAGTGAAGATGGTTTTGATTTCAGCCGCCGTAATAGCACTGGTCAGCCCTTTTACCCCGGCAGTGTAGTTCATCATTGCGGGAATGCGGCGACGCGCGATGGCCCCAAAAATCACTGCCGCACTGATGCCTGCATTGGGCAGCATTAAGCCGATGCGTTCGCCTTCAACACTGTATTTTTCAAGGATGCGTCCAACAAACAGCGTTTTCGTAAGCAATTTGCGATAGGAGTCTGGGGTAAAGTTGACGTCTTCGACACATTTCTTCCCGGCTCCGAAGCGGTACATTGCACTCAGTAAAGATTCGTACAGAGTTTCACGCGGGCGCACCGCCATACGCGCTTCCATCATTATTTGATGCAGCATTTCGCCAGCGATTTTGCGACGGTCACGGGCACGCGGCGCATCCGGCATCGCCACCTGCGTTGGAGGCAAAATATGCAGAGTAATTTGCGGGAACAAGCGACGTTTAACCAGACCTTTCAGGCGGCTGAAGTGCGTAAGTTCCGCCCCTTCAATACGCACAGGAATAACCGTTGCACCAGACTTCGCCGCGACAAAACCCGCGCCATCGTAGATTTTCATCAGCGAGCCTGTAGTGGTGATGCGTCCTTCAGGGAAAATCACCACTGGTCGGCCCTGTTCCACCAGACGTACCAGATGTTTAATAGCCATAGGTTGCGTCGGGTCGAGAGGAACAAAGTCGATAAATGATTTCAGCCAACGCATATACCACTGTTGGCTTATTGAGGTGTAAACGGCAAACACTGGACGCACAGGTAAAAACAGTCCAAGCAAAATGCCATCAATAAAAGAGACGTGATTAGGCGTAATTAGAACGCGCTCGCCCTTCAGTGCCTGGGTGTCACCCGTAACGCGAACGCGATACAAAACACGGCACAAATTTCGAAAAAAGCTAAAAAGCATTCCAACTCCCTTTGCTCTGATTCAGTAAAAGCGAATGGAGGGAGATTACACGAGATAAAGAACGCGAGCGACAGTAAATTAGGTGCGAAAAAAAACCTGCGCATCCGCGCAGGTTGGTGCAAGAGACAGGGTACGAAGAGCGTACCGAATAATCTCACCAATCAATACCTCTGGGATCACCACTTTAGCAACCTGAAGCCAAACGCCACCAGCGGTCAATCGCAACAGCGTTTCGCAAAGTGTAACCAAAGGTTTGCAATCTCTTTTTTTGTCTTACTTATTTGCGTTTGGCTCACATTCCCACGATGAAAACACGCCACCCCTTGAACCAACGGGCGTTTTCCGTAACACTGAAACAATGTAAGCGTTTACCCACTAAGGTATTTTCATGGCGACCATAAAGGATGTAGCCCGACTGGCAGGCGTTTCAGTCGCCACCGTTTCCCGCGTCATTAATAATTCACCCAAAGCCAGCGAAGCTTCCCGGCTGGCTGTGCATAGTGCAATGGAGTCTCTTAGCTATCACCCGAACGCCAACGCCCGTGCGCTGGCGCAGCAGACCACTGAAACGGTCGGTCTGATCGTTGGTGATGTTTCCGATCCGTTTTTCGGTGCAATGGTGAAAGCGGTCGAACAGGTGGCTTATCACACCGGTAATTTCTTATTGATTGGCAACGGTTACCACAACGAACAAAAAGAGCGTCAGGCTATTGAGCAACTGATCCGCCATCGCTGTGCTGCGTTGGTCGTCCATGCCAAAATGATCCCGGATGCCGATTTAGCCTCATTAATGAAACAAATGCCCGGTATGGTGCTGATCAACCGTATCCTGCCTGGCTTTGAAAACCGTTGTATTGCTCTTGACGATCGTTACGGTGCCTGGCTGGCAACGCGTCATTTAATTCAGCAAGGTCATACCCGCATTGGTTATCTGTGCTCTAACCACTCTATTTCTGACGCCGAAGATCGTCTGCAAGGGTATTACGATGCCCTTGCTGAAAGTGGTATTCCGGCCAATGATCGGCTGGTGACATTTGGCGAACCAGACGAAAACGGCGGCGAACAGGCAATGACCGAGCTTTTGGGACGAGGAAGAAATTTCACTGCGGTAGCCTGTTATAACGATTCAATGGCGGCGGGCGCGATGGGCGTTCTCAATGATAATGGTATTGATGTACCGGGTGAGATTTCGTTAATTGGCTTTGATGATGTGCTGGTGTCACGCTATGTGCGTCCGCGCCTGACCACCGTGCGTTACCCAATCGTAACGATGGCGACCCAGGCTGCCGAACTGGCTTTGGCACTGGCGGATAATCGCCCTCTCCCGGAAATTACTAATGTATTTAGTCCGACGCTGGTACGTCGTCATTCAGTGTCAACTCCGTCGCTGGAGGCAAGTCATCATGCAACCAGCGACTAACCGCAGTTAAAGCAATTCCAGCGCCAGTAATTCTTCGATGGTCTGGCGACGGCGAATCAACCGCGCCTGACCATTATCAAACAGAACTTCTGGTAACAGCGGACGGCTATTGTAGTTGGATGACATTGATGCGCCATATGCCCCTGTATCATGCAGTACCAGATAATCACCTGCCTTCACTTCCGGCAAGGCGCGGGTTTCAACATTTCCCCCTTCCTGCTGGGTAAAGACATCGCCCGATTCACATAACGGCCCGGCGACGACGGTTTCCACCGTTGGCGCGTGTTCCAGAGAACGACCATCAGCTGCCAGGGCACTGATATGGTGGTAACTACCGTACATTGCCGGGCGCATCAGATCGTTGAACCCGGCATCAACCAGCACAAAGTGGCGGCTACCCATTTGTTTGACGCTCCGCACCTGAGTAATTAATACGCCAGACTGCGCTACCAGGAAGCGACCCGGTTCAATTTCCAGTTTCACAGGGTGGCCCAAATGGCGAGCGATTTGCTCACGCGCGGCATTCCACAGACCATAATAATGTTCGGTATCAACCGCCTCTTCACCCTGTTGATAAGGAATAGAAAGCCCACCGCCCGCAGAAATAGCCTGTAAATCCTGACCGAATTCGATGACCTGACGCACCATAGCACCACACACCTGCTCCAGATGGGCATAATCAACGCCAGAACCAATGTGCATGTGAATGCCGACTAGCTGCAGATGATGACGTTGTATCACGTCCAGTGCGGCGGGCAGATCGGTGTACCAGATACCGTGCTTGCTGTTTTCGCCACCGGTATTGGTTTTTTGGCTATGTCCGTGACCAAACCCCGGATTAACGCGCAGCCATACCCGATGCCCTGGCGAAACCTGGCCCAGTTGGTCGAGCATATCAACAGAACCCGCATTCACCGGAATTTGCAATTCACTGACGCGTTCAAGCGTCGCCTGATCGATAACATCTGCCGTAAAAACAATATCATCGGGGTGCGTTTGCGGATTGTAACCCGCCGCCAACGCACGCTCTATTTCGCCTAACGAGACGGAATCCACTTTCACGCCCTGCTCACGCATTAAGCGCAAAATATGAATATTGGAACAGGCTTTCTGTGCAAAGCGCACCACTTCAAACTGTTTCAGCGCTGCTATCTGCCGACGAATAATTTGCGCATCGTAGACCCACACCGGGCAGCCAAATTCAGCGGGCAAACGCAGCAGATTTTCGGCGGTGAGATCGGTATCGGTGCTGAACAGTGAATGTGGCATAACAAACTCCAGATGAGTGCTTTTTTATGATTACGCCACATCATAAAAAGAATAAAAAATATCGATTTATGTCGAATCTATGCAAAAATGATATGGATTACCGGATTGCGAGAGAGCGCTAATGGCCGCCGTTAACTTACGTCATATTGAAATTTTTCATGCGGTAATGACCGCCGGAAGCCTGACTGAGGCAGCACACCTGCTACACACCTCACAGCCAACCGTCAGCCGCGAACTGGCGCGCTTTGAGAAGGTGATCGGGCTGAAATTGTTTGAGCGCGTACGTGGACGATTACATCCTACCGTGCAAGGACTGCGTCTGTTTGAAGAAGTGCAACGATCCTGGTACGGACTGGATCGCATTGTCAGCGCCGCAGAAAGTCTGCGCGAGTTTCGCCAGGGAGAACTGTCTATTGCCTGCCTGCCGGTCTTTTCGCAATCTTTTTTACCGCAGCTCCTGCAACCCTTTCTGGCACGTTATCCCGATGTCAGCTTAAATATCGTGCCCCAGGAATCACCGCTACTTGAAGAGTGGCTCTCGGCCCAGCGTCATGATTTAGGACTCACTGAGACACTCCATACGCCTGCGGGAACAGAACGTACCGAATTACTCTCTTTAGATGAAGTGTGTGTGTTACCTCCGGGTCATCCGCTGGCGGTAAAAAAGGTATTAACGCCGGATGATTTTCAGGGTGAGAATTACATCAGCCTTTCCCGTACTGACAGCTATCGCCAGTTGCTGGATCAGCTATTTACTGAACATCAGGTTAAACGACGCATGATCGTAGAAACCCACAGCGCCGCGTCAGTCTGCGCAATGGTACGGGCGGGGGTAGGTGTTTCGGTGGTTAACCCGCTCACCGCACTAGATTATGCGGCAAGCGGTTTAGTGGTGCGGCGGTTCAGTATTGCGGTTCCGTTCACCGTCAGCCTGATCCGCCCCCTGCACCGCCCGTCATCAGCGCTGGTTCAGGCGTTTAGTGGGCATTTACAAGCGGGGTTACCGAAACTGGTCACTTCTCTTGACGCTATTTTGTCGTCAGCTACGACAGCATAAAAGCGACAGCATCCTCGGCATGGATCGACGCGGTATCAAACACAGGCAAAACACTGCGCTCTTCTGGCACCAGTAAACCAATTTCTGTGCAGCCAAAAATGACGCCCTGTGCGCCCTGTTCTGCAAGGCGAGCAATCACTTGCGCATAATAAGCGCGTGACGCTTCGGTAAATTTCCCCAGACACAGTTCTTCAAAAATAATCTGATTAATTTTCGCCCGTTCATCCGCTTCAGGAATAAGACAATTGATGGAAAATTGTTCCGTCAGCCGCCCGCGATAAAAATCCTGTTCCATGGTGTAACGCGTACCCAGCAGCGCCACACGAGTCATTCCGGCCCCGGTAATTGCACGTCCGGTGGCATCCGCAATGTGTAAAAAAGGCAGAGTGCAACGTGACTCAATGGCATCCGCCACTTTATGCATCGTATTGGTACATAACACAATACCTTCTGCGCCCGCCCGCTGTAAGCCAAGCGCCGCCTCAGCCAGAATGTCCCCGGTTTTATCCCATTCCCCGCGACGCTGGCACTCTTCTATTTCATGAAAATCGACGCTATGTAGCAGCATTTGCGCAGAGTGAAGCCCACCAAGCCGCTGTTTAATGCCTTCATTTATCAGACGATAGTAAGGAATGGTGGATTCCCAGCTCATTCCTCCCAGCAAACCAATTGTTTTCATTCCTCTCTCCTGATGTGTGTTACCGCAACAAGGCTGAATAAGGAACGAGACAAACGCCTCAACGGCCAGGTGCCCAATCTCTATTAACGAAAAAAGGGCCGGATGTACAGCACATCCGGCCCGTGAAATCAGACGCCGATATTTCTCAACTTCTCGCCTGCCATCAGTTTGCGTTCGATATGTTCCAGCGTGACATTTTTGGTTTCCGGAATGAGCCAGAAAGTAATGCCCACAAACGCAATGTTCAACGCAGTGTAGAGCCAGAACGTACCGGCAGCGCCAATGCTATCAAGCAGTGTCAGGAAGGCCGCGCCGATAATCATATTCGACACCCAGTTTGTCGTCGTCGAACAGGTAATACCGAAATCGCGGCATTTCAGCGGCTGAATTTCAGAGCACAGGATCCACACCACTGGCGCGGCGCTCATCGCATAACCGGCAATACACATCATCGTCATGCCAACAGAGAGCCAGGACAAGCCACTGGAAGCCGTACCGTTATCAAACTGCATCAGGCAATAGCCCAGCACCAGAGTGCCTAACGCCATCACGCTGAAACCAATTTTCAGAGCCGGTTTACGACCTGCTTTATCTACCGTAAAGACCGCAATGAAGGTCGCGAACATAAAGGTCAGTCCCACGACCAGAGTCGCAATCATCTGTTGTTCTGTGGTCGTAAAGCCCGCCATTTTGAAGATACGCGGCGCGTAGTACATGATGATGTTCATACCGGTAAACTGCTGCATCGCCTGCAACAACATACCGAGAAACACAGCACGACGGACGTTACGGTTGATCTTAAACAGTGCCCAACCGCCCTGTTTTAACTTCAGGCTTTCACGAATTTCGTTGAGTTCTTCTCGCGCTTTTTCCGACGTATCGCGCAGCATACGCAACACTTCTTCCGCCTCAATATGACGCCCCTTTTCCGCCAGCCAGCGCGGGCTATTTGGCAGGAAGACCACCAGAATAATCAGCAGAACTGCTGGTAAAGCAAGAACCCCAACATTGCGCGCCAGTTACCGCTATAACTGAACGCTGTATCGGATAAAAACGCCAGCACGATGCCGAGTGTGACCATCAACTGGTACATACTGATCATCTTACCGCGAACGTACTTGCCATTTCAGAAAGATACAGAGGAGCGGTGTAAGACGCGATCCCGACAGCAATGCCCAGCACCACACGAGCGGCGATTAACATCTCTACGCTGGTCGCAAAAGCGGACCCTATAGAACCGAGTACAAACAGGATGGCCCCAGGCGGAACGACAGCCAACCATTAAACAGCGCACCAATTGCTGCGCCGAGCATCATGCTACTAACCACCCATTCCTGCAAACGACTGGTCAGCACAAAGTGATCGGTAATGAACGGCAACGCTCCGGCGATTACGCCGATATCAAGACCAAATAACAATCCTGCGACCGCAGCAGCTACCGAAACAAACATATTCATACGCCGCGTATCACGCAAAGAACGTGGCGTTAAAGCAGATTCCGTATTGATAGTAACCATTTTTTCCTGCCAGCAGAGAGTAAGACATTGTGAAAAAATACGTGAACAATTCACACAGGTGTCAGGTCGGAAACAGCATAAATATGGATTAAATTGCTGCGACATGCCGTTATGTGATGGATATTCCAATTTTAAAATTAAGTTGAATTATTGAGATTATTATTAACCACCTAATTTTAAAGTAGATAAAATTCATAAAGTTCATTAATTGATAATTGATATGGATTATTTCATAACCATGATATGGATTATGATGATCTAGAGATATAAAAAACCCTGCCATGCGGCAGGGTCATAAAAGTAAGAGGAATGAATTAACGCGCCAGCCAACCGCCATCCACAGCAATGGTATAACCATTTACATAATCTGAAGCGCTGGAGGCAAGAAACACTACCGGCCCCATCAGGTCACTCGGCAGTCCCCAACGGCCAGCTGGAATGCGATCGAGAATTTCCGCGCTACGTTGTTCATCTGCCCGCAGTTGTTGGGTATTGTTGGTCGCCATGTAACCCGGAGCTATCGCATTAACATTAATGTTGTGTTTAGCCCATTCGTTTGCCATCAATCGCGTCACACCCATCACTCCGCTTTTTGATGCGGTATAAGAAGGCACACGGATCCCGCCCTGGAAGGAGAGCATTGACGCGATATTGATAATCTTGCCGCCATTGCCTTGCGCGATAAAGTGTTTCGCCGCTGCCTGAGACATGAAGAATACGCTCTTGATATTCAGGTTCATGACATCGTCCCAGTCTTTTTCGCTGAACTCGAGAGCGTCTTCGCGGCGAATCAATCCGGCGTTATTCACCAGGATATCAATATGACCAAATTCAGCTACCGCGCGATCCAGCAGTCCAGGAATGCCATCAATCTTTCGCAGATCGGCGGTCAGGCTTAAAAAACGACGCCCCAGCGCCGTGACCTGCTCGATGGTTTCAGTCGGTTCAACGATGTTAATGCCAACAATGTCACAGCCCGCTTGCGCCAGCCCCAACGCCATCCCCTGGCCCAGCCCAGTATCACAACCAGTGACGACCGCAACTTTACCTTGGAGAGAAAATGCACTTAAAATCATAACAACACCTTATTCGTTTATGCCCACAACTAGCGCAAATCTTTAACGGCCACATGGTCCATATCATTAAAGACCTGGTTTTCACCGACCATGCCCCAGATAAAGGTATAAGCTTTGGTTCCGACGCCGGAATGGATCGACCAGCTCGGGGAGATCACCGCCTGCTCGTTATGCATCACAATGTGACGCGTTTCTTGCGGCTGCCCCATCATGTGGAAAACGCAGGCGTCATCATCCATATTGAAATAGAAATAAACTTCCATCCGGCGCTCGTGGGTGTGACACGGCATGGTGTTCCACAAGTTACCTGGAGCCAGCTCCGTCAGCCCCATACTCAATTGACAGGTTTCCAGTACATCCGGGACAAAATATTTGTTAATCGTGCGACGGTTACTGGTGAGGTTATCGCCTAACGTGACTGGAGATACTTCGTCCGGTGTGACTTTTTTGGTGGGATACGTCGTATGCGCGGGTGCGCAATTGTAATAAAACTTCGCCGGAGTGGCGGTATCAATACTGGCAAAGACAACTTCTTTTGCACCTTTACCAACATACAGGGCGTCGCGGTGACCGATTTCATAGCATTGACCATCGACAGTAATCGTACCGGCACCGCCAATATTGATAACACCTAACTCGCGACGTTCAAGGAAATAGCTTACGCCGAGTTGTTTACCAACTTCCCCGCCAACGGAAACCGTTTTAGTTATCGGCATAATGCCGCCAACAATAATTCGGTCAATGTGGCTGTAAACCATGGTGTACTCATCGGCGACAAATACCTTTTCAACCAAAAATTCATTACGCAGCCCTTGGGTATCCAGCGTTTTTGCGTGCGCACCGTGGATGCTCTGTCTTACGTCCACATCAACCTCCGATAATCAGTGAAGCGTGAAAATAGAAAACGATAGTGAAACACTGTTTCGTTTTCTCTATAAAGGGATGATATGCCCATGGGCTAGGGTTTTCAATTAAAAATAAAACAATGTTTTATTTTTAATTTAAGGATTAAAAAAAGTGCAGTGTCGATCACGAATATGTCATGAGAATGGAAAAATGAGGGAGCCCAGAAAATGTATGTCGACTTGCCAGCCATCATTATTCAACAGATTAATGACGGCAGATATTTATCGGTAAGGAGGAAATGCAGAGCTACTCGTCACGTTCAATGGTCAATGCCACGCCCTAGCCCCCGCCGATACAAAGCGTTGCCAGCCCTTTGCGGGCATTACGTTTCACCATTTCATGAACCAGAGAAACCAGGATTCGGCAACCGGAAGCGCCTATCGGGTGACCGAGTGCGATCGCGCCACCATTGACATTGACCCGACGCTCATCCCACTCAAGCATCTTGCCAACCGAAAGCGCCTGTGCAGCAAACGCTTCATTAGCCTCGATAAGATCGACATCAGCCAACTGCCAGCCTACACGCTCCAGGCAACGGCGGGTCGCATACACCGGCGCAATTCCCATCAATGCCGGATCTACACCAACGCTGGCAAATGCGCGGATGCGGGCCAGCACGGGTAAATTCAACGCTCGTGCTTTGGCTTCGCTCATCATCATTACCGCAGCTGCGCCATCGTTTATGGATGATGCATTCCCCGCGGTCACAGAACCGAGACTATCAAATGAAGGATTTAAACGGGCTAAACCTTCTGCACTGGCGTCAGTGCGTGGCTGTTCATCGGTATCAACAACCAACGTCTGACCGTTACTTTGGATCATTACCGGGACGATCTCATCTTTAAATCGTCCGGCGTCAATCGCCGCTCGCGCTTTTTGTTGCGAGCTAAGTGCGTAAGCATCCTGCAACTGACGGCTGATGCCATATTCGCGAGCCAGATTTTCGGCGGTGACACCAATATGATAATCATTGAAGGCATCCCACAACCCATCATGCACCAGACTGTCAACCAACTGGCTATTGCCAAGCTGTGCACCGGTGCGGCTATCAGTCAGAACATGTGGTGCGCGGCTCATGTTTTCCTGGCCACCGGCGATGACAATATCAGCCTCGCCACACTGTATCGCCTGAGTAGCCAGATGCAGTGCTTTAAGACCGGAACCGCAAACGTCATTAATCGTGATTGCAGAAACGCTGTTAGGAAGACCACCTTTAATAGCCGATTGCCTTGCCGGATTCTGCCCTGCCCCTGCAGTCAACACCTGACCAAGAATTACTTCATCCACCGCATATGCAGGAACGCCGGTACGTTCTATTAACGCTTTCACGACCAGACTACCAAGTTCCACGGCGGAATGACCCGCTAACGCACCACGAAAGCAGCCGATAGGTGTCCGTAACGCCCCGACAACCACAACGTCTTTCATCACAACCTCGCACCAATTAACAGTGCAATAGTAAATGATTGTTAATTACAGTTATCTTAATTGTTTAAAAAAAGTGATTTTTATCACAAAGGAAATATGCCTGAGCAGTAGTCAGAGTCATAACTGGCACGTAAGGTTTGCAACCACTAACCCACCAATAGATGGGTAGATAGGGCGTTAATCTCCCATACTTAACTTGGTTTATGGTAAATTGCCCTCCATTTTGTTTAATTTGTAGATGATACGTTCAGATAATGTCTAATATTTGGTCTAAAGAAGAAACTCTGTGGAGTTTCGCGCTCTACGGCACAGCCGTTGGTGCAGGCACGCTATTCCTTCCTATTCAGTTAGGTTCGGCAGGGGCTGTGGTCCTGTTTATTACTGCTCTGGTCGCCTGGCCTTTAACATATTAGCCACATAAAGCCTTATGCCAGTTCATCCTCTCATCAAAAACATCAGCAGGTGAAGGGATAACGGGCGCGGTAACACACTACTATGGCAAGAAGATTGGTAATCTGATTACCACGCTGTACTTCATCGCCTTTTTTGTCGTCGTGTTGATATATGCAGTGGCAATTACCAACTCACTTACGGAACAGCTGGCAAAGCATATGGTTATTGATCTTCGCATCCGTATGTTGGTGAGTCTGGGTGTTGTATTAATTCTGAATCTCATTTTTCTGATGGGACGTCATGCCACTATTCGGGTAATGGGATTTTTGGTATTCCCATTGATTGCCTATTTCTTATTTCTTTCCATTTAC
>NZ_JBQZXE010000095.1:0-14931 GCF_053555855.1 Shigella sp. SIG3 | reverse complement strand
CCTGGAGTGAAACAAAGGCAGCTTATCGTTGTTTTTCAAACGATAAAGTCTCTGCTAATAAAATCATGGCTCCTCACAAAGAAAATATCACTGAAAGAGCTCAGCAGTTTAAAAGAGTTTTAGTTTTACAGGATACAACAGAACTTAATTATTCTGGTCAGAAAGAAAAACAAGGAGTTGGTCCCAAAAAACATAAAGATGAAAGAAACTTATTTCTTCATCCTCAACTCGTCATCAGTGAGTCAGGTGTTTGCCTCGGTGTTTATGATGACTATCAGTGGTTCAGGGATGAATTAAAAACCAGTAAAAATACCCGACAAGAAATCTGCAATGATTTACTTCATAAAAAACATGTCAGTGAAAAAGAAACCTGGCGTTGGGTTGAAGGATATAATAAAGCAACAGAACTGGCTCGCCAATGCCCTGATACCCATGTATTGTCAATTTCTGATCGTGAAGGCGATTTTTATGACCTGTTTGAACGCGCAGCGCAGACTCCCGGAATAAAAGCTGACTGGCTTGTCAGAATGAAATTTAATAACAGAGCAACGCTGAATATTAATGGTAAACGGGATCATAGGTTGTTGCACGAAAGAATCATGGAGATTACACCGCAGCAACTGGTTGAATTCACTATACCTGATGGGCGGGGGCAGCAAGCCAGAACACTGCCTGACATGCTTTCATCAGACGCAGGTCCTCTCTCATATCCTCTGATTTACTCCAGTAAGGTGATGATCATATCTTTATTTGATAGTACGGTAATGCCAGATAAATACAGACACAATGGTAAATAATATAGTTGCAAATAATGCTGCCATAATCAGCGCGATTGCGACACCTGTTTTCGATACCAGCGGCACCAGCAAAGCGCACAGTCCATAGCCAAGTGTGTGACTGGTAGCGAGCCAGCCCGCGCCTGCGCCATCAGCCAGCTTATCATTCAGTAGAAGTTGATAAGCGGGTGTTGCCAGAGCTGCTCCAAATGACAGCACTGCACAGCCCGGGTAAAACAACCATAGCTGTTCGGAGAGCATGATAGCCAGACCACCACTCATCAACACTCCGGCACTCAGGAGCAGGGCCACCGGAGTCAGGCGCTGCGGACGGAGTACCCCGAACTGCGCGATAAGCGCAGCTACTGCGGACAGACCCAACAGCCAGGCCACCTGTTGGCTAATGGCGGTGGTATCCGTAGCGAACTGGCGAGTAAGGGCAGGCGAAAGTCCAAGCTGCATCATGCTCACCGCCGCAGCCAGTAATATTGCGCAAAGCAGATAAGGCAGACAATCCCGCTTCAGACTGACGCTCTTGCACTCCGGTGTGGGCTGTGGTGGTGTGCCGGGCAACCGCAGCAGCATCAGCAGCGCCAGCACTGGGGCTGCCATCAGCAGCCCCAGTGGCGCCAGAGGATGAATGGCCAGCATTGCTGCCGCGCACAGCGGCCCGAATAGCCTGCCGCAACTCAGGCCGGAGCTGATGGTTGCCAGAGCGGCCATGCGATTCCCTTCTCCAGCTCTCTGCAATGCCCAGACCTGACAGGCTGGCACCATTGCCGACACGGTCAGCCCGTAGGCGATCCGGGCGATGATTAATATTCCCAGTCCCACCGCTGTTGTTATGGCGCTGGTAGCCATCAGCACGCTTCCCAGCCCTAGCAGGGTAAAGCTTATGCCATATCCTCCCAGAGCCCACAACACCACAGGTTTACTGCCAGTACGGGAAATTTGCTTTCCCCACCACGGGGACGATGGCAGAAACAGCATTGAGCCAAGCATCAGCAGGGCAGCCCATACAGACAGACTCAGATTTGTCTGTATGACCAGAACAGGGAGCACAACCAGCAGACCGTTCTGTCCGATACCGAGAAGCCCGGCACTGAACGCAAGTGGCCAGCAGGACAGTGGTTTTTGGGGCGTATCTTCGATCCCTGGTGACATTATAATGTTTCAACTCCATGTATTAATTGTGTTTATTTGTAAAATTAATTTATCTGACAATAACATTTATTGTTGATAATGAGAATCATTATTGACATAATTGTTATTATTTTACTGTGTGGGAGCTGTTTGACTATGACCCTGCCCTCTGAAAAACCAGCCACAGATGTGGCTGCGCAGTGCTTCCTGAATGCACTGATTCGTGAAACCACAGACTGGAAACTGACAGAATACCCGCCAGACGAATTGCTCATCCCGCTGGATGAGCAGAAATCGCTCCATTTCAGAGTGGCTTATTTCTCCCCAACCCAGCATCACCGCTTTGCATTTCCTGCACGTCTGGTCACGGCATCAGGCAGTTATCCTGTCGACTTTACCACTCTCTCCCGGCTTATTATTGATAAGCTACGCCATCAACTGTTTCTGCCCGTTCCCCTCTGCGAAACTTTCCACCAGCGCGTGCTGGAAAGCCATGTCCATACGCAACAGGCAATTGATGCCCGTCATGACTGGGCCGCTCTGCGTGAAAAAGCGTTGAATTTTGGCGAGGCTGAGCAGGCGCTGCTGACAGGACACGCTTTCCACCCTGCGCCTAAGTCTCATGAACCGTTTAACCGGCGGGAGGCTGAACGCTACCTGCCTGATATGGCACCCCACTTCCCACTGCGGTGGTTTTCGGTGGATAAAACGCAAATCGCCGGTGAAAGTTTGCATCTCAACCTTCAACAGCGGCTGACGCGATTTGCCGCAGAGAATGCGCCTCAGTTACTCAACGAATTAAGTGACAACCAATGGCTGTTCCCGTTGCACCCGTGGCAGGGGGAATATCTTTTGCAGCAGGGGTGGTGCCAGGCACTTGTTGCTAAAGGGCTGATTAAAGACTTAGGTGAGGCCGGCACGTCGTGGCTGCCGACCACCTCTTCCCGTTCCCTCTACTGTGCCACCAGCCGCGATATGATCAAGTTCTCCCTGAGCGTACGGCTGACCAACTCCATCCGTACTCTGTCCGTGAAAGAAGTGAAGCGTGGGATGCGCCTGGCACGCCTGGCTCAAACCGACGGCTGGCAGATGCTACAGGTCCGCTTCCCGACTTTCCGGGTAATGCAGGAGGATGGCTGGGCCGGGCTGCTCGATCTTAACGGCAACATCATGCAGGAAAGTCTGTTTGCCCTGCGTGAAAATCTGCTGGTGGATCAGCCGAAAAGCCAGACTAACGTACTGGTCTCCCTGACTCAGGCCGCACCTGATGGCGGTGATTCGCTGCTGGTTTCGGCGGTAAAACGCCTGAGCGATCGCCTCGGTATCACTGTGCAACAGGCCGCCCATGCATGGGTCGATGCATACTGTCAGCAAGTGCTAAAGCCGCTGTTTACGGCTGAAGCGGATTACGGCCTGGTGCTGCTGGCGCATCAGCAAAATATTCTTGTCCAGATGCTTGGGGATCTGCCGGTCGGATTTATTTACCGTGACTGTCAGGGCAGCGCTTTTATGCCTCACGCGACAGACTGGCTCGATTCTATTGGCGAGGCGCAGGCGGAAAATATTTTCACCCATGAGCAGTTGCTGCGCTATTTCCCTTATTACCTGCTGGTTAACTCCACTTTTGCTGTGACCGCTGCGCTGGGGGCTGCCGGGCTGGACAGCGAATCGAATCTGATGGCTCGTGTACGAGCATCGCTGGCTGAAGTGCGTGATCAGGTGACTCATAAAACCTGTCTCAACTACGTGCTGGAAAGTCCGTACTGGAACGTAAAAGGTAACTTTTTCTGTTATCTGAACGATCATAACGAGAACACCATTGTTGACCCTTCGGTGATCTATTTCGATTTCGCTAACCCGCTGCAGGCTCAGGAGGTCTGAATGTCTGAGGCAAACATTATTCACAGCAGATATGGACTGCGCTGTGAAAAACTCGACAAGCCCCTGAATCTTGGCTGGGGACTGGACAATAGCGCGGTGTTGCACTGTCCCGGGGAGCTGCCGACAGGGTGGCTGTGCGATGCGCTGGATCAGATATTTATCGCCGCACCACAACTGTCAGCAGTGGCTCTCCCCTGGGCCGAATGGCGTGAGGAGCCACAGGCGCTGACGCTTTTTGGGCAGGTAAAAAGCGACATTATCCATCGTACTGCCTTCTGGCAGTTACCGTTATGGTTGAGTTCACCGGCAAACCGGGCCTCCGGTGAAATGGTTTTTGATGCAGAGCGTGAGATTTATTTCCCGCAGCGCCCACCCCGTCCACAGGGTGAGGTTTACCGCCGTTACGATCCACGTATTCGCAGGATGCTGAGTTTCCGCATTGCCGATCCCGTTTCTGATGCAGAACGTTTCACCCGCTGGATGAATGATCCGCGCGTTGAGTATTTCTGGGAGCAAAGTGGCTCACTGGAGGTACAGACCGCCTATCTGGAGCGCCAGCTCACCGGTAAACATGCATTCCCGCTGATTGGGTGCTTCGACGATCGGCCATTCAGCTATTTCGAAATCTACTGGGCGGCGGAAGACCGCATTGGTCGTCACTATTCGTGGCAGCCCTTTGACCGTGGCCTGCATCTGCTGGTTGGTGAACAGCAATGGCGCGGGGCCCACTATGTGCAAAGCTGGCTGCGCGGGCTGACACATTACCTGCTGCTGGATGAGCCCCGTACGCAGCGCACAGTACTGGAGCCACGCACCGATAACCAGCGCCTGTTCCGCCATCTTGAGCCTGCGGGATACCGGACAATTAAAGAGTTCGACTTCCCACATAAGCGCTCGCGCATGGTGATGGCGGATCGTCATCACTTCTTCACGGAGGTCGGTCTGTAATGAATCACAAGGACTGGGATTTTGTTAACCGTCGGCTGGTGGCAAAAATGTTGTCTGAGATGGAGTATGAGCAGGTTTTCCACGCGGAATCTCAGGGCGATGACCACTACTGCATTAACCTGCCGGGAGCACAATGGCGCTTCATCGCTGAACGTGGTATCTGGGGCTGGCTGTGGATTGATGCCCAAACGTTGCGCTGCACGGACGAACCAGTACTGGCGCAGACGCTGCTGATGCAGCTAAAGCCGGTGCTGTCAATGAGTGATGCCACTGTTGCAGAGCATATGCAGGATTTGTATGCCACGCTACTGGGCGACCTGCAACTGCTGAAGGCCCGTCGCGGACTGAGTGCCAGTGACCTGATTAATCTTGATGCCGATCGTCTGCAATGCCTGCTGAGCGGTCATCCTAAATTCGTTTTTAATAAAGGTCGCCGTGGCTGGGGCAAAGAGGCGCTGGAACGATATGCGCCAGAGTATACCAACACCTTCAGACTGCACTGGCTGGCGGTAAAACGTGAACATATGATCTGGCGCTGCGATAACGATCTGGATATTCAGCAGTTGTTGACTGCCGCAATGGATCCGCAGGAGTTTACACGCTTCAGTCAGGTCTGGCAGGAAAACGGGCTGGATCACAACTGGCTGCCGCTGCCGGTACATCCGTGGCAGTGGCAGCAAAAAATCGCCACAGACTTCATCGCTGATTTTGCCGAAGGCAGGATGGTGTCTCTCGGCGAGTTTGGCGACCAGTGGCTCGCCCAGCAGTCGCTGCGTACCCTGACCAACGCCAGCCGCCGGGGAGGGCTGGATATCAAGCTGCCGCTGACCATCTACAATACCTCATGCTACCGGGGGATCCCTGGCAGATATATCGCTGCCGGACCACTGGCTTCACGCTGGCTGCAACAGGTTTTTGCGACCGACGCCACCCTGGTGCAAAGCGGCGCAGTGATCCTTGGTGAACCGGCTGCAGGCTATGTGTCCCATGAAGGCTATGCCGCGCTTGCCCGGGCTCCCTATCGCTACCAGGAAATGCTTGGTGTTATCTGGCGGGAGAATCCGTGCCGCTGGCTGAAACCGGATGAAAGTCCTGTTCTGATGGCAACACTGATGGAGTGCGACGAAAACAATCAGCCGCTGGCAGGCGCATATATCGACCGCTCCGGACTGGACGCTGAAACCTGGCTTACGCAATTGTTCCGGGTGGTTGTGGTTCCGCTGTATCACCTGCTTTGCCGCTACGGTGTCGCGCTTATTGCACACGGACAAAATATAACGCTCGCCATGAAAGAGGGGGTACCACAGCGTGTTCTGCTGAAAGACTTCCAGGGCGATATGCGGCTGGTGAAAGAAGCGTTTCCCGAAATGGACTCTTTGCCTCAGGAGGTGCGTGATGTCACATCCCGTCTGAGTGCGGACTACTTAATCCATGATTTGCAGACGGGTCACTTCGTGACAGTACTGCGTTTTATTTCGCCACTGATGGTTCGTCTTGGCGTACCTGAAAGGCGATTTTATCAACTGCTGGCAGAAGTGTTGAGTGATTACATGAACAAACATCCACAAATGGCAGAGCGTTTTGCGCTTTTCTCACTCTTCAGGCCACAAATCATTCGCGTGGTGCTGAACCCGGTAAAACTGACCTGGCCGGACCTGGATGGCGGCAGTCGCATGCTGCCGAATTACCTTGAGAATCTGCAAAATCCGCTGTGGCTGGTAACTCAGGAATATGAATCATGAAAAAAAGTGTCGATTTTATTGGTGTCGGGACAGGGCCATTTAATCTCAGCATTGCTGCATTGTCACATCAGATCGAAGAACTGAACTGTCTCTTCTTTGACGAACATCCTCATTTTTCCTGGCATCCGGGTATGCTGGTACCGGATTGTCATATGCAGACCGTCTTTCTGAAAGATCTGGTCAGTGCAGTTGCACCTACAAATCCCTACAGCTTTGTTAACTATCTGGTGAAGCACAAAAAGTTCTATCGCTTCCTTACAAGCAGGCTACGTACAGTATCCCGTGAAGAGTTTTCTGACTATCTCCGCTGGGCTGCTGAAGATATGAATAACCTGTATTTCAGTCATACCGTTGAAAATATTGATTTCGACAAAAAAAGTCGATTGTTTCTGGTTCAGACCAGTCGGGGAGAATATTTTGCCCACAATATCTGCCTTGGTACAGGAAAACAACCTTATTTACCACCCTGTGTGAAGCATGTGACACAATCCTGTTTCCATGCCAGTGAAATGAATCTTCGTCGGCCGGACCTGAGTGGAAAACGGATAACCGTGGTTGGTGGAGGACAGAGTGGTGCAGACCTGTTCCTTAATGCATTACGCGGGGAATGGGGAGAAGCGGCGGAAATAAACTGGGTCTCACGGCGTAATAATTTTAACGCACTGGATGAGGCTGCTTTTGCTGATGAGTATTTTACACCTGAATATATTTCAGGCTTCTCCGGACTGAAGGAAGATATTCGCCATCAGTTACTGGATGAGCAGAAAATGACATCGGATGGCATCACTGCCGATTCTTTACTGACCATTTATCGTGAGTTGTACCACCGTTTTGAAGTTCTGAGAAAACCAAGAAATATCCGTCTGCTACCCAGTCGCTCGGTAACAACTCTGGAAAGTAGTGGTCCGGGCTGGAGGTTATTGATGGAACATCATCTGGATCAGGGCAGAGAGAGCCTGGAAAGTGATGTGGTGATTTTCGCCACAGGTTACCGTTCTGCATTGCCACAAATACTTCCCTCACTGATGCCCTTGATCACCATGCACGATAAGAACACCTTTAAAGTGCGTGATGACTTCACTCTGGAATGGAGTGGCCCGAAAGAAAATAACATCTTTGCGGTCAACGCCAGCATGCAAACTCATGGCATCGCCGAACCCCAGCTCAGCCTGATGGCCTGGCGATCTGCACGTATTCTTAATCGCGTACTGGGGCGTGATTTATTCGATCTCAGTATGCCGCCCGCACTGATTCAGTGGCGCAGCGGCAGCCCTGCTTCTTTAACTCACTATACAGCAAATATTCAGGAATAACGATGATGCGCAAAAAGTATATGCCCCGGGCTCTTGGTCCGCTGCTTCTTGTCGTGCTGTCACCAGCTGTCGCCCAGCAAAACGATGATAATGAGATCATAGTGTCTGCCAGCCGCAGCAATCGAACTGTAGCGGAGATGGCGCAAACCACCTGGGTTATCGAAAATGCCGAACTGGAGCAGCAGATTCAGGGCGGTAAAGAGCTGAAAGACGCACTGGCTCAGTTAATCCCCGGCCTTGATGTCAGCAGCCAAAGTCGAACCAACTACGGTATGAACATGCGTGGCCGCCCGCTGGTTGTCCTGATTGACGGTGTGCGCCTCAACTCTTCACGTTCCGACAGCCGACAACTGGACTCTGTCGATCCTTTTAATATCGACCATATTGAAGTGATCTCCGGCGCGACGGCCCTGTACGGTGGCGGGAGTACCGGAGGGTTGATCAACATCGTGACCAAAAAAGGTCAGCCGGAAACCATGATGGAGTTTGAGGCTGGCACAAAAAGTGGCTTTAACAGCAGTAAAGATCACGATGAGCGCATTGCCGGTGCTGTCTCCGGCGGAAATGACCATATCTCCGGACGTCTTTCCGTGGCATATCAGAAATTTGGCGGCTGGTTTGACGGTAACGGCGATGCCACCCTGCTTGATAACACCCAGACCGGCCTGCAGCACTCCAATCGGCTGGACATCATGGGAACCGGTACGCTGAACATCGATGAATCCCGGCAGCTTCAACTGATAACGCAGTACTATAAAAGTCAGGGAGACGACAATTACGGGCTTAATCTCGGGAAAGGCTTTTCCGCCATCAGCGGGAGCAGCACACCATACGTCAGTAAGGGGCTGAATTCTGACCGCATTCCCGGCACTGAGCGGCATTTGATCAGCCTGCAGTACTCTGACAGTGATTTCCTGGGACAGGAACTGGTCGGTCAGGTTTACTACCGCGATGAGTCGTTGCGGTACTACCCGTTCCCGACGGTAAATGCGAATAAACAGGCGACGGCTTTCTCCTCGTCACAGCAGGATACCGACCAGTACGGCATGAAACTGACTCTGAACAGCCAACTGATGGACGGCTGGCAAATCACCTGGGGGCTGGATGCTGAGCATGAGCGCTTTACCTCCAACCAGATGTTCTTCGATCTGGCTCAGGCAAGTGCTTCCGGAGGGCTGAACAACCATAAGATTTACACCACCGGGCGCTATCCGTCATATGACATCACCAATCTGGCGGCCTTCCTGCAATCCAGCTATGACATTAATGATATTTTTACCGTTAGCGGTGGCGTACGCTATCAGTATACTGAGAACAGGGTAGATGATTTCATCGACTACACGCAGCAACAGAAGATTGCTGCCGGGAAGGCGATATCTGCCGACGCCATTCCTGGTGGTTCGGTAGATTACGATAACTTTCTGTTCAATGCTGGTCTGCTGATGCACATCACCGAACGTCAGCAGGCATGGTTCAATTTTTCCCAGGGGGTGGCATTGCCGGATCCGGGGAAATATTATGGTCGCGGCATCTATGGTGCAGCAGTGAACGGCCATCTTCCCCTGACAAAGAGCGTGAACGTCAGCGACAGTAAGCTGGAAGGCGTGAAAGTCGATTCTTATGAACTGGGCTGGCGCTTTATCGGTGACAACCTGCGGACTCAAATCGCGGCATATTACTCGCTTTCCAATAAGAGCGTGGAAAGGAATAAAGATCTGACCATCAGTGTGAAGGACGACAGGCGCCGTATTTACGGCGTGGAAGGTGCGGTGGACTACCTGATCCCGGATACTGACTGGAGTACCGGTGTGAACTTCAATGTGCTGAAAACCGAGTCGAAAGTGAACGGTCAATGGCAAAAATATGACGTGAAGGAATCAAGTCCATCGAAAGCGACAGCTTACATTAACTGGGCGCCGGAACCGTGGAGTCTGCGTGTACAGAGCACCACTTCTTTCGACGTAAGCGATGCAGAGGGTAACGATATTAATGGTTACACTACCGTCGATTTTATCAGTAGTTGGCAGCTTCCGGTGGGAACACTCAGCTTCAGCGTTGAGAACCTCTTCGACCGTGACTATACCACTGTCTGGGGACAGCGTGCACCTCTGTACTACAGCCCGGGTTACGGCCCTGCTTCACTGTACGACTACAAAGGCCGGGGCCGAACCTTTGGTCTGAACTACTCAGTGCTGTTCTGACGGGGATGCTTTTGCAACAAGGGTATGCTGTAAACAACATGGTCCTTGGTGGCCATGTTGTTTACAGCCAGTATAATATACAGCCTTAACAAGATATTCCGTCTCCGGAATGGGCTGTTCACCACTGAATAACATTATGTCTGTTTTATGGATCTTTGACTGAAATTTATCGCATATCCTCATTTCATTGTCCGTCTGAAAACTAACCTTACAAGTAAGCGTCGTCTCAGCACCGTCTGGCAGATCCTGAAATTCCTGAGAGGATGATCTGCGCCCAATATCCTGAGCCGGAACTTTGCTGCAATGAAGGCCAACGAAAAATGGGGGAGTATGTTATAGAGTACTTGCTACAGGGTAAAAAGAGGTACCTGTCGCTGGTTCTCCGTTCAGTTTAACCGGGAGATTTTCTCCTGCGCCTGTCATAAAGTCCGGTAATGGAGATTGTTAATACGATGGTGCACGATGCATCGTCAGTGCCCGGCCCGGAGGATGCCCCGTAGCTACATACGGATCAGGGTTGGCAATATCGAATGGCAGGCTATAGGCAAAGTTAAAGCCCCATGGAGTAGCACAAAATATGCCGCACAAAGGAAACGGTCTGAATAACGCAGTGATGGAGAACTTCTTCGGCACACTGCAAAATCGCATCGTGGTCGATCGCTAATTCGTCGTGAATCACTGAACGATGTTCCATGCGAACAGATATTCGATCATATCGAAATATTAAACATTACCCCTCCCCACATTGGGCAAAAAAAAACAAAAAACGATCAATTAACGATCAATTAGTATTGATTCACATAATCTCTCATCATTAATGAGAACATTGTCACATATTTACAATATAGAACTGTTACTTTTAGCAAGCTGTTAGTAACCAACCGTTACTAATAATTTTAATTCTTAATACTTTGTTCATTCAATAAATGAGTTGAGAGAATATATGAATAAAATATACTCCCTTAAATATAGTGCTGCCACTGGCGGACTCATTGCTGTTTCTGAATTAGCGAAAAGAGTTTCTGGTAAAACAAACCGAAAACTTGTAGCAACAATGTTGTCTCTGGCTGTTGCAGGTACAGTAAATGCAGCAAATATTGATATATCAAATGTATGGGCGAGAGACTATCTTGATCTTGCACAAAATAAAGGTATTTTCCAGCCCGGAGCAACAGACGTAACAATCACTTTAAAAAACGGAGATAAATTCTCTTTCCATAATCTCTCAATTCCGGATTTTTCTGGTGCAGCAGCGAGTGGCGCAGCTACCGCAATAGGAGGTTCTTATAGTGTTACTGTTGCACATAACAAAAAGAACCCTCAGGCCGCAGAAACTCAGGTTTACGCTCAGTCTTCTTACAAGGTTGTTGACAGAAGAAATTCCAATGATTTTGAGATTCAGAGGTTAAATAAATTTGTTGTGGAAACAGTAGGTGCCACCCCGGAAGAGACCAACCCTACAACATATTCTGATGCATTAGAACGCTACGGTATAGTCACTTCTGACGGTTCAAAAAAAATCATAGGTTTTCGTGCTGGCTCTGGAGGAACATCATTTATTAATGGTGAATCCAAAATCTCAACAAATTCAGCATATAGCCATGACCTGTTAAGTGCTAGTCTATTTGAGGTCACCCAATGGGACTCATACGGCATGATGATTTATAAAAATGATAAAACATTTCGTAATCTTGAAATATTCGGAGACAGCGGCTCTGGAGCATACTTATATGATAACAAACTAGAAAAATGGGTATTAGTCGGAACAACCCATGGTATTGCCAGCGTTAATGGTGACCAACTGACATGGATAACAAAATACAATGATAAACTGGTTAGTGAGTTAAAAGATACCTATAGTCATAAAATAAATCTGAATGGCAATAATGTAACCATTAAAAACACAGATATAACATTACACCAAAACAATGCAGATACCACTGGTACTCAAGAAAAAATAACTAAAGACAAAGATATTGTGTTCACAAATGGGGGAAATGTTCTGTTTAAGGATAATTTGGATTTTGGTAGCGGTGGTATTATCTTTGACGAAGGCCATGAATATAACATAAACGGTCAGGGATTTACATTTAAAGGAGCAGGAATTGATATCGGAAAAGAAAGCATTGTAAACTGGAATGCATTGTATTCCAGTGATGATGTTTTACACAAAATAGGCCCCGGTACTCTGAATGTTCAAAAAAAACAGGGGGCAAATATAAAGATAGGTGAAGGAAATGTTATTCTTAATGAAGAAGGAACATTTAACAATATATACCTTGCAAGCGGAAATGGTAAGGTAATACTAAATAAAGATAATTCCCTTGGCAATGATCAATATGCGGGGATATTTTTTACTAAACGTGGTGGCACGCTAGATTTAAATGGACACAATCAGACTTTTACTAGAATTGCCGCCACTGACGATGGAACAACAATAACTAACTCAGATACAACGAAAGAAGCCGTTCTGGCAATCAATAACGAAGACTCCTACATATATCATGGGAACATAAATGGCAATATAAAACTAACGCACAATATTAATTCTCAGGATAAGAAAACTAATGCAAAATTAATTCTGGATGGTAGTGTCAACACAAAAAATGATGTTGAAGTCAGTAATGCCAGTCTTACCATGCAAGGCCATGCAACAGAGCATGCAATATTCAGAAGCACAACGAGTCATTGCTCCCTGGTATTTCTTTGTGGAACGGACTGGGTCACCGTTTTGAAAGAAACAGAGAGTTCATATAATAAAAAGTTCAATTCTGATTACAAAAGTAATAATCAGCAGACCTCATTTGATCAGCCTGACTGGAAAACCGGGGTGTTTAAATTTGATACATTACACCTGAACAATGCTGACTTTTCAATATCACGCAATGCCAATGTTGAAGGAAATATATCAGCAAATAAATCAGCTATCACAATCGGCGATAAAAATGCTTACATTGATAATCTTGCAGGGAAAAATATTACTAATAATGGTTTTGACTTCAAACAAACTATCAGTACTAATCTATCCATAGGAGAAACTAAATTTACAGGTGGCATCACTGCACATAACAGCCAAATAGCCATAGGTGATCAAGCTGTAGTTACACTTAATGGTGCAACCTTTCTGAATAATACTCCTATAAGTATAGATAAAGGAGCAAAAGTTATAGCACAAAATTCCATGTTCACAACAAAAGGTATTGATATCTCCGGTGAACTGACTATGATGGGAATCCCTGAACAGAATAGTAAAACTGTAACGCCGGGTCTCCACTACGCTGCTGATGGATTCAGGCTGAGTGGTGGAAATGCAAATTTCATTGCCAGAAATATGGCATCTGTCACCGGAAATATTTATGCTGATGATGCAGCAACCATTACTCTGGGACAGCCTGAAACTGAAACACCGACTATATCGTCTGCTTATCAGGCATGGGCAGAGACTCTTTTGTATGGCTTTGATACCGCCTATCGAGGCGCAATAACAGCCCCCAAAGCTACAGTTAGCATGAATAATGCGATCTGGCATCTAAATAGCCAGTCATCAATTAATCGTCTAGAAACAAAAGACAGTATGGTGCGTTTTACTGGTGACAATGGGAAGTTTACAACCCTTACAGTGGACAACCTTACTATAGATGACAGTGCATTTGTGCTGCGTGCAAATCTGGCCCAAGCAGATCAGCTTGTTGTCAATAAATCGTTGTCTGGTAAAAACAACCTTCTGTTAGTCGACTTCATTGAGAAAAATGGAAACAGCAACGGACTGAATATCGATCTGGTCAGCGCACCAAAAGGAACTGCAGTAGATGTCTTTAAAGCTACGACTCGGAGTATTGGCTTCAGTGATGTAACACCGGTTATCGAGCAAAAGAACGATACAGACAAAGCAACATGGACTCTGATCGGCTATAAATCTGTGGCCAACGCCGATGCGGCTAAAAAGGCAACATTACTGATGTCAGGCGGCTATAAAGCCTTCCTTGCTGAGGTCAACAACCTTAACAAACGTATGGGTGATCTGCGTGACATTAACGGTGAGTCCGGTGCATGGGCCCGAATCATGAGCGGAACCGGGTCTGCCGGCGGTGGATTCAGTGACAACTACACCCACGTTCAGGTCGGTGCGGATAACAAACATGAACTCGATGGCCTTGACCTCTTCACCGGGGTGACCATGACCTATACCGACAGCCATGCAGGCAGTGATGCCTTCAGTGGTGAAACGAAGTCTGTGGGTGCCGGTCTCTATGCCTCTGCCATGTTTGAGTCCGGAGCATATATCGACCTCATCGGTAAGTACGTTCACCATGACAACGAGTATACCGCAACTTTCGCCGGCCTTGGCACCAGAGACTACAGCTCCCACTCCTGGTATGCCGGTGCGGAAGTCGGTTACCGTTACCATGTAACTGACTCTGCATGGATTGAGCCGCAGGCGGAACTTGTTTACGGTGCTGTATCCGGGAAACAGTTCTCCTGGAAGGACCAGGGAATGAACCTCACCATGAAGGATAAGGACTTTAATCCGCTGATTGGGCGTACCGGTGTTGATGTGGGTAAATCCTTCTCCGGTAAGGACTGGAAAGTCACAGCCCGCGCCGGCCTTGGCTACCAGTTTGACCTGTTTGCCAACGGTGAAACCGTACTGCGTGATGCGTCCGGTGAGAAACGTATCAAAGGTGAAAAAGACGGTCGTATGCTCATGAATGTTGGTCTCAATGCCGAAATTCGCGATAATCTTCGCTTCGGTCTTGAGTTTGAGAAATCGGCATTTGGTAAATACAACGTGGATAACGCGATCAACGCCAACTTCCGTTACTCTTTCTGATAACAGCCCGGGCCGCGTTTGCGGCCCTTCTTCTACCGGAGAGAATATGTATTACCCTGTGACAGACTATATCGCTCTTGCTCTCATTATTAGCTT